>JAKABE010000210.1 GCA_021801945.1 Acidobacteriota bacterium | reverse complement strand
CTCTTCGGGCAACTCGGCCAGCACATGGGCTTTGCAGAGCCCTGCTTCCGCGATACGCCGGAAGAGATGATCCGCCAGGCGCTGGCGATCGGCGCCGACGGCCACTCCACCAACCCCGCGATGGAGCATATCACCGTCGAGGAGCTGGAGCGGCAGGGCCACATCCCGCTCGCGTTTCATCATGAGCCCGAAACCCGGCCGTTCCTGCCCAATACGTCGGGGCCGTTCGCTACGCCCTCGGGCAAGATCGAGTTCTACTCCGAGGCCCTGGCGGCCGCCGGCGATGATCCGCTTCCGCGCTTTTCTCCTCCGGACGAATCGCGGTGGGGAGAGACGGCCGCGCGCTACCCGCTCGAATTCCTGCCCCGCAAGGCCGACAACTATATGAACTCGACCTTCGCCAACCTGGAAGGCCATCGCAAGATGGAGACGCGCGGCCGGCAGCGTCTGGAGATGCATCCGGCCGATGCGGAGGCCCGCGCCATCGCCGACGGCGATCCTGTCCGCGTCTTCAATGACCGCGGCTCGTTGCGGCTCACGGCCAAGCTCAATCCCAGTCTGCCGGCGGGAGTTGTGGCTGCACGCCTGGACTGGGCCAAGCTCCAGCCTGGGGGCTCGAACATCAACGCGCTCACCAGCGAACGGCTCACCGACATCGGTGGCGGTGCAACCTTCTATTCCACGCTCGTCGAGGTGGCCAAAAGCTGAGCTACGCGGTCAGCGCTCACGTCGCCGCCGTTACGCGCATCTAAGGAAACAGGTACCGGATCTAGAACCGGCTTGAAACTATGCACTGGACTACACTTTTTGTCCTGTTGGCTCTGACGGCGCTCCTTGTCCTCCTGAAGCGCGCCGGCCGCATCTCGCTCGCGGATGCGCGTGAACACCTGAGTAACGGCGCTCTGCTCATTGATGTGCGCACGGCTGGCGAGTTTGTCTCCGGCCACTTGCCCCGGGCCATCAATCTCCCCGTGAACGAGATCGACGCCATCCTTCCGCGCCGTGTGCCGGACAAGAGCCAGGTGCTCTTGCTGCATTGCCAAAGCGGCATGCGCAGCGGAATTGCGAAGAGGAAGGTGAAGGCCCTGGGCTACGCCAACGTGTTTAACCTGGGCTCCTATGCCCGCGCGGCGCAAGCCGTAAACGGAAGGTGAGTGCCAGACAGGCGAGGCCAAGCTATGCTCCTGCTTGTTCAAAGATTCTCCTTCAGCTGAAATCTCCAAGGCTGCATGGGAAGGAAAGGTGCTCTGGTGCTGCCTGCCGCACAGCGCAGGCATACCTGGGGTTGATAGACTTGTGTCTCCGCGAAGCCTGGGAGGGCTTCCCACCATGCAAACCACCATGCAGGCTATCGTCAAGGCCCATGCGGCCCCAGGGATCGAGCTGCGCGAGGCGCCGGTTCCGAAGCCAGGGCCGGGCGAGGTGCTGGTACGCGTCGAAACCGCCAGCGTATGCGGCACCGATCTGCACATCTTCGACTGGGATCCCTGGGCGCAAGGACGCATTCATCCGCCCCTGATTCCCGGCCACGAGTTTTCTGGCTCGGCGGCCGCGGTGGGCCGCGGAGTGACGACGGTAAAGGAAGGCGACAAAGTCAGCGCGGAGATGCATGTGGCCTGCGGCAAGTGCCTGCAGTGCCGCACCGGCTATGCCCACATCTGTCAACATGTGCGCATCCTCGGCGTGGACGCCGATGGGGCCTTTGCCAGCTACGCCGTCATTCCCGAATCGAATATCTGGAAGCTCTCGCCCTCCATCCCGCACGACTATGCTTCGCTGCTCGATCCTCTGGGCAACGCTGTGCACACCGTGCTCGCCGGTCCCATCGCCGCGCAGAATGTGGTGATCACCGGCTGCGGCGCCATCGGATTATTTTCCATCGCCGTGGCCAAGGCCTGCGGCGCGGCGCGTGTTTTTGCCGTGGAAGTGAACGCTCACCGCCGGCGCGTGGCCGAGGAGATGGGCGCCGACCTGGTTCTGGATCCCGCCGCGGACGGCGCCGAGGAGCGGATTATGGAGGCGACCGGCGGCGCCGGAGTGGATGTGCTGCTGGAGATGTCGGGCCAGCCGGCGGCCATACGCATGGGCTTCGCGGTTTTGCGCTCCGGCGGCCGCGCTTCGCTGCTCGGCATTCCCGCGCGTCCTTTCGATCTGGACCTGGCGCGCGACGTCATCTTCAAGGGTGCTACCGTGCAGGGCATCAATGGCCGCAAGATGTTTGAAACCTGGTTTCAGATGGAGGCGCTGCTCGCTGCAGGGAAGCTCAACCTGGAGCCAGCCATCACGCACCGGCTCAAGCTCAGCGAGTTCGAGAAGGCAATGGCGCTGCTGCAATCAGGCGAGGCCATTAAGGTGGTCATGCGGCCGGAGTGAGAATAGCAGGGGATTAGGGAACTGGAGAAAGAAAAATGGTCTCCAGTTCGCTGTTAGGACAGGGCTGATCCCCAGTCGATCTCGACCCGCCGCAGGCCGCGGACAGCGTTCGCGAGGTAAATTGCATCAGCGCAACGCAGATGGTCGAGAGTCAGCACGCGCTGCTCAATTTCCGGCCGTGTCGCAAGCAGGTGCCGCCGGTAGACGCCGCCCAGCAGCCCGCATTCGATGGGCGGCGTGAACCATCGGCCGGCCTTCTCGACAAAAATATTGCTGATCGCGCCTTCGGTCACCTCTCCGCGCAGATTCAGGAAGAGGACGTCGTCGAACCCGTCGCGAGCGGCTTGCTGAAACGCCCCAGCGTAGAGCGCGCGGTCGGTGGTCTTGTGGTAGAGCATGGGGTTGGCGGGGTCGGTACGCTCCGGTGCAATCCGCACGCGTCCCAGGTGATCCGGGCCGCTGCGCGGCGCGAGGACCTCGCTCGTAATCTGCAATTCGCCATTTTCGTCGAGCAGGAGGCGCACCCGCCGCAGGGGGCACGCCACATCGGCGAATGGCTGCGCGTGCTCGTCCAGCGCTGCCCGTACAGCCGCGCGCTCGCAGACAAAGCCGAAGTATTCCGCTGAATCCTTGAGGCGGTCGAGGTGCAGCTCAAGCAGCGGAAAGCCACCATCCCACAGCATCGTTTCGATCAGCGAGAACTTGCCGGGCGGCCCAATCCGAGCGGTTGCGCCATGCCCGGAGCCCGTGAGGAACCTGGCCTTCAACAGGCACTCGCGGAACTCCTCTGCCGGACCGGAGTCAATGACGACGCCGCTGCCCGTTCCCATGGTTCCCTGCCCGTCCTGCAACTCCAGGGTGCGAATCGCGACGTTGAAGAGCGTCTGGCCCGGGGAAAAGAAGCCGATGGCGCCGGTGTAGACGCCGCGGGGCCCGTCCTCAAGCCCGGCGATAATCTGCATGGCGCGGATCTTTGGGGCACCGGTAACCGATCCGCAAGGAAACAGCGCGCGGAAGATGTCGTGGAAGGTGACCTCAGGGCGCAACTCGGCACTCACGGTCGAAGTCATCTGCCAGAGGGTAGGGTGGCGCTCGACCGCGAAGAGCTTTTCAGCGCGCACGGTGCCGAACCGCGCCAGGCGGCCGAGATCGTTGCGCAGAAGATCGACGATCATTACGTTTTCGCTACGATTCTTGGGGTCGTTGCGGAGCCATTCGGCGATGCGGCGGTCTTCACTGGCGGTAAGCCCGCGCGGCACAGTGCCCTTCATGGGACGCGTGACGATGCGGCGCGATAGGCCGTGGTGATCGATGCGGAAGAAGAGTTCGGGCGAAAAGGAAAGGATGTGGCGGCCAGGCAGCCAGTGCAGAAACGCCCCATAGTCGACGGGCTGCCGCGGCCGGAGCCGCGCGTAGAGGGCGGCGACGCTGCCAGAGGTTTTCACTTGGAACGGGGCCGTGAAGTTGATTTGGTATACGTCACCGGCACGGATCCACTCATGAATGGCAGCGATGCGCCGGGCGTACTCGGATTCGGTGAGGGAGAACTCGGCTGTGATGCGTGGCTCGGCGTCCGCTGCGAACTCCCGCCCCGCCGCGGCGTCACCGGAGGCCTCCTGGCGGGGGCCAAATCGCGTCAGTTCGGGGGGCTCACCATCGACAAACCTTCCGGTCTCATGGTTGAAGGCATAGCTACGCTTGTAGATGCCCAGCCACGCGAGGGGCTGGCCCTCACGGCAAGCGCGCGTTTTTGCCAAGGGCTCAAAGCAAGTTCCGCATTCGTAACTGAAGAATCCCGCGGCGCACCAGCCGGCATCGACGGCGGTCTGAATGGCGGCAAAGATCCCTGGAATCTCAGCGGCTCGATAGGCCGCGCAGACGCGGAAGGGCGCGGTGAACAGGCGGGTCCATGGCAGTTGGTCGGCTTCAGAATAATTTGACTTGCCACCCTCGAGGAGCACAGTGGCCGGCGTTTGCTCGACCAGCGCATAGACTTCGACAGGAAGTGAGTGCCGCTGATTCACGCCACCTATCTGCTCGTCAATTGCTTATCGTGGCCACCATGGTCGTGGAATTGGTGATAGCAGTCACGCCGTTGGTCGACTGCGCGGTTACGGTGATGGTGTATTTGCCGGCCGGAGTCGGGGGCGTAATTGGGGGGCCGTTGTTGCGGTAGTAGTAGAGGGGGTTGCAAGCGGTTGTGCCCAGCGTAGTCACCAAGCCCAAGAGAGCCAGGATGAAGAAGCGCTGCAGCCAGCGCCGCCGCCGCGTACCCCACCCCAATCCACCAAGTCCCAAGGCTCCGGGAAGCAAGAACTCCCACATGGTCGAGTTACGCCTGCTGTTCTTGACTGGGGGCGCCGATGTTCCTTGCCGTTGCGTCTGAAGGGTCATCAGACTGGTCGGCGGGCAGGCCGATGGCGGAGACCCGGCAGCACAGCTTGTCGGCGTGGTGCGGAGGATCTCCAGTGTAGAGGGTGAAAAGGAACAGAAGGACTGAGCGGGAAGTCCCGAACAGGACAGGGTCAAAAACATCGGCGACGTCAGCACGGCATTGTTGATGGGCGAGACGGTGACCTGCACCATCCCCGATTCGCCGGCGGTGAGCGCCATGGGCAAGGTGGCCGGAGGAACCGGGGCCAGACTCACCTGGAAATTAGGCGTCGTACCGCCGCTCGCATCCACAGCGTAGGGTGTAGAGGTAGAGGCCAGATGTGTGCCATCGCCCACATAATCGGCGCGCAGCGAGTGGCTGCCGGCGGGCAGATTCAAGACCGTGTTGGCCTGGCCGCTCGCGTTCAGGGCCAACTCGGCGAGCTGATGGCCTGCATCCTCGATGTTCACGACTCCGCTGGCCGGCAGCCCGTCAGCTCCGGTTACGGTGACTTCAATGCTGGCCCGGGATTGCCCGCCCTGCTGATCACGGGTAACCACGTTGAGCGAGGTCTGAGTGGAGACGCTCGATGCGGCAAATGCCTTGGCTGCGACTACAGCCGACATGGTGATCGCCAGCGCCATGCCCAGTCCCGCCATCCACTTAAGCCGCAGACTGCGGCGCTTCATGACCTTCACGTGCACCTGCTCCAGTTCCATGGAAAGTTCGTGGTTCGCCAAATCGCGTCTAGCCGTTTGCCCCTGTGTAGAACCCTATTGTATCCGGCGAGGGCGGATCACAGCCAACCGCACCCTTTGGACAGATCAGCGTTGAACAGGTCAGCGCTGGAATGCCGCCGTCCGAGCGCTACACCGCGCTATGCTCATTTTGAGGTGAATCGCCATGACTGAGGCAGCTCCCCGTGCGCAGCTCGCCCACCTGACCGCCGTGCTCGATGAGCTGCGCGCCAAGGGCACCCATTTCACGCTCCGCGTGCTGGACGACCAACAGGCGCCAGTCTGCCATTACGACGGACGCGAGGTTGTGAACCTGGCCAGCAACAACTACCTGGGCCTCGCCAACCATCCTAAATTGATTGAGGCCGCCATCGCCGCCACGCGCGCCTTCGGCGTGGGCTCCGGCGCCGTGCGCACCATCGCCGGCACCATGCGCATCCACATGGAGCTTGAAGAGAAGATCGCGCGCTTCAAGAACGTCGAGGCTTGCGTGGTCTTCCAGAGCGGCTTTGCGGCTAACGCGGGCACGGTGAGCGCCATCCTCGGCAAGGACGACTACATCCTCTCCGACGAGCTGAACCACGCCTCGATCATCGACGGGGCGCGCCTTTCGCGGGCCACCATCAAGGTCTTCCGCCACAAAGACGTGGCCCATTGCGAGCAGCTTCTCGAGGAGCTGGCCTCCGCTCCGGGCCACAAGCTGGTCATCACCGACGGCGTGTTTTCGATGGACGGC
>JAKABE010000209.1 GCA_021801945.1 Acidobacteriota bacterium | reverse complement strand
CGATTCGGGGCCGAACCCGGAGGATGCCTGCTCCGCGGCGCAACGGCAACGGCGGCTGCTCGCGGTTGTCCACGCGTTGCCCGATGTGGATCAGAGCTGTCTCCTCATGCGGGCGGAGGGCCTACGCTACCGAGAGATCGCACGGGCACTGGGAATCTCACTGGGAAGCGTATCGATGTCTCTGGCGCGGTCGCTGGGCAAACTGGCCCGCGCCGATCGGGGGTAGCACGATGCGAAATCACGGGCAACACCCATCCGACGACGAGTTGCTGCTGGCCATGGAGGCCGAGCCGGGAAGGCGCGCGCACGGGGCGCGGAGCCATCTGGAAACTTGCGCGCTTTGCAGGACCAAGGCGGCACAGATGGAGAACGTCCTGATTGAGCTCCAGCGGGCAGAAAGAACCAGTCTCGATCCCGCGCTGCCTTCAATCGCGGGGGCTCGGGCCGCGCTGCGAGGCAGGCTGGCGGAATTGCGGTCGGCCAGGGCGCGCTGCTTCTCGCTGAGTCACGTTTCCGCGGCTTGGCCGGCGGTTGCGCTCGGCGGGGCAGCCCTCGCGGCCGTAATGGTGATTGCCGGGGTACTGGTCTTTGGTCATTCCGCGCGGAAGGGCGCGGAGCAGCCATTCATGGCGGCAGATCAGGGCGTTCTGCCCAACCAGGCTCTCACGCCGGGGGCCGCGCGGCAGGCGTCGCTCGGAAGGGTTTGCTCCTTATCGCAGGAAGAGGTGGTGAAGGCGGTCTCGCCGCAGTTACGAGAAAGAGTCTTTGCAGAATATGGCATTCCACTCGCGGAAGCCAATCAATACGAGGTGGACTATCTGATAACTCCAGGGCTGGGAGGCGAGGACAACATCCGGAACCTATGGCCCGAACCCTACTACGTCAGCACGTGGAATGCCCGCACAAAAGATATTTTGGAGGAGCGCCTTCATGAGCTGGTTTGCGCGCATCAGCTCGGCTTGTCTGCAGCCCAAAGGGCGATTGCCACAAACTGGATCGCTGCCTACGAGAAGTACGTTCGGGAGGCTCCGTCGCACCCGCGGAGGGTTAAAACTCCTTTTCTTCCCCAGTCCATAAGCGCGATCGTGTTCATCGAGACTGTTCAGATCACGCGTAGGAATGCTACCTTTCGCCCACGAACGGACGGCAGACTCAGTGCCGCCGGCGGGAAAGCAGTGGCCGGCGCGTTGAACCCCCTCTCTGCGGAAAGACCAATCGATCTTCGCCGCTTGATTTGACGGGACTGGGGTCGCGTGGCATTCCTCCGGCAGGTGAGCTTCAGGAATGCGATGGCCACGGTTCTGTTGGCGATCTGAAGACGGCAGGGAGGCAATCATTGATGCTCCGCAAACACAAGCAGCCTATAATGAAGCATGGCGTCTGCCCGGCAAACCGTACCGGGAGAGCATCCCGATGTGTCCGCGCCCGGCGTGGACGGACGGGAGGCTGTGGCGCATCTTGCCGAATCGCTCTCCTCGGAGCGGTCCATCCGGGAGCGGTTTGAGGAGTTACTCCGTCAAGTTCACGCCAATCGTCCGCATGAAGATGTTTCGCTGATCCGCAAAGCATGGGAGTTCTGCGTCAAGCATCACGCAGGGCAGGTCAGGGCCTCAGGGGAGCCGTATGTTGTGCATCCTCTGGAGGTAGCCGAGGTGCTGGCGGAAATGAAGCTGGACGCGACCGCCATCGCCGCCGGCCTGCTGCACGACGCCGTAGAAGATACGCCTGCTACCAACGAGGAGATTGAAAAGGAATTTGGCGATCAGGTGGCGCACATTGTCGAAGGAGTGACCAAGATCGACAAGATCCAGTTTGCCAACCGCGAGGACCGGCAGGCGGAAAACGTGCGCAAGATGCTGCTGGCAATGGTGTCGGATGTGCGGGTGGTGCTCATCAAGCTGGCCGACCGGCTTCACAACATGCGGACGCTGGAACACCTGAAGCCGATCCGGCAGGAGGCCATCGCACGGGAGACGCTGGACATTTACGCGCCGCTAGCGCACCGGCTGGGCATGGGCAAGGTGCGCGGAGAGCTGGAGGATCTGGCCTTCCGCTATACCGACCCCGTGAGCTTCGAAAGGGTAGCGGCGGCGGTGGAGGCGCGCCGCGTGGAAGGCGAGCAGTTTCTGCGCGGAGTGGAAGACACGCTGGTGGAGCAACTGCGCGAGAACGGCATCCAGGCCCGCGTGGAGTGGCGCATCAAGCGGATGTACTCCATCTTCCAGAAGATCGAGCGCGCCAAGATCTCCTTCGACCAGGTGTACGACCTGCTGGCGGTGCGCGTGATCACCCAGGACGTGGCCTCCTGCTACGCCGTTTTCGGGCTCATCCACACGCTGTGGCGGCCGGTGCCGGGGCGCATCAAGGACTTTATCGCCATGCCTCGGGCCAACCGCTATCAGTCGCTGCATACCACGGTGATCGGCGAGGGGGGCCACCAGTTCGAGGTGCAGATCCGGACCGAAGAGATGCACCGCATCGCCGAGGAGGGCATTGCGGCCCACTGGAAGTACAAGGCCGGCAAGAGCGAGGTGACAGCCCGCGACGAGGAGCGGCTGAACTGGATCCGGCAACTGGTCGAATGGCAAAAGGAGATGACCGACCCCAACGAGTTCCTCTCCAGCCTGAAGATGGACCTGTATCCCGACGAGGTGTACACGTTTACGCCCAAAGGGAAGGTGGTGGTGGTGCCGGCCGGCGGCACGCCCGTGGATTTCGCGTATGCCATTCACACCGAGGTGGGGCACACGTGTGTGGGCGCCAAGATCAACGGCCGCATGGTTCCGCTGCGTACCAAGCTGATCACGGGCGACATTGTGGAGATTGTCACGCAGAAGGACCACAAGCCCAGCCGCGACTGGCTCACCTTCGTCAAGAGCCCGCGCGCGCGGAACAAGATCAAGCACTGGCTCAACGAGGACCAGCGGCGGCGGGCTGTAGAGATTGGACGCAAGCTGCTGGAGCGCGAAGCGCGCAAGTTCAAGGTGCCGATGAGCCAGGTTGGCGATCAGGATCTGAGCCGGATCGCCGGCGAATACGGCGTGGCCACGGCCGCCGACCTGCTGGCTACCCTGGGCCAGGGCAAGCATAGCGCGCACCAGCTGCTGAACAAGCTGGCGCCGGGCTATGCCAGCCAAGGTGGGGCCGAGGCGGAGACCAAGCCGGGCAGCGAAGCGGCTGCGAGCGAGGCGGCGCGCAAGCTGCGGCTGGCGGACTCGGAATCGCTCCAGGTAGAAGGCCAGAATGATCTGCTCGTTTACCGCGCGCGTTGCTGCAACCCCATCCGCGGCGAAGAGATCGTGGGCTACGTAACGCGCGGCAAGGGCGTGGCCGTTCATGCGCGCAACTGCCCCAATGTTCAGAACCTGCTCTACGAGAGCGACCGGCGCATCGCAGTGGAGTGGGCGCGGCCGAGCCGCGACAGCCAGGGCCGGACCCAGCGTTATCCGGTCAAGATCACTGTTTATTGCGATGATCGCCCTGGCATGTTGAAGGAACTGACCGCAGTGATCTCCGACGAAAACGCCAATATCCGGGGCGTAGAAGTCCGCCACGACGAAAGGGGCGAAGCCATCCTGGAATTTGTGGTGGAAGCTGAAGACCTGGACCACCTGAATCGCATGGTTCTGGGCCTGCGTCGCGTGGTTGGCGTGCGCACCGTACATCGCTCGCAAAAGCTTTGATGGCATAAGCCGGAACCCGGCCCGCCGAAAGCGTGCGCGAGACGAGAGGAAGTCTCCCAACCGCGTTACCATTACGTACAAAAGAACATCCGGACTTGGAACGGCAATAGGCAACGGTCTGTCTTTAAAGACGCAAGCGGTGCACGGCCGCGAGAAAGCCGCCAGGGAGCGTCTTTGGGAAGCAACTTCCTAGCGCCGGGAGGGTTTCATTTGGCAATGACTGAACGCGCAGCGTTGCAGGCAATTTCTGTAGGAAATTAGCCAGGAGGTTTTCTGATGCGAATCCTTCGCTCTGTGCGCCTGATGTTGCTGGCGCTGCTTGTCTTCTCGATCCCGGCGTCCTCGTACGCGGTGGTCTTCATCAGCGTGGGGTATGCGCCGCCGCCGTTGCCCATTTACGTGCAACCTCCTTGTCCCCAGCCAGGGTTGATGTGGGCTCCCGGTTACTGGGCTTACGGGCCGGATGGATACTACTGGGTTCCTGGTGAGTGGGTGCCGGCGCCTTATGTGGGCGCATTGTGGACGCCTGGTTATTGGGGCTGGTCCAGCGGACTCTACATCTGGCATCCGGGTTACTGGGGCCGCCACGTGGGCTATTACGGCGGCGTGAACTACGGTTTCGGCTACTTCGGCATTGGTTTTGTGGGCGGCATGTGGCAGGGCGGCATCTTCAACTACAACCGGGCGGTGATGCGCGTGGACACGCGGTACATCCACAACACTTATGTGGACCGGTCTATCGTGAATCGCTACACCGTAGCGCGGAACAGCCGTGTGGCATTTAGTGGCGGGCCGGGCGGGATTCGACACGCTCCCAATCGGGCAGAGCTCGCGGCCGGACGGGAACGGCACATGGGACCGACATCATTCCAGACCCAGCGAATGAATGCGGCGATTCGTGACCGGAACGCCTACTTCCGCAACAATCACGGGCGCCCGCAGAACATGGTTGGCCAGCGGCCAGTTGGGCGGGAGTTCCGTCCTGGTTTTGAAGGACGACCGATGAACCAGCCACAGCAACGGCAGGAATTTCGTCAACAGCCGCAGCAGGGGTTCCGTCCGCAACAGCAATACCGTCCACAAGAGCAGAGCCGGCAGCCACAGTACAGGGCGCAGCCTCAATCGCGTCCGCAGCAGGAATATGGTCGGCAGGAACGTTCCCCAAGAGGCGCCCGCCCGCAGCCTCGTTCTGAAAACCGTGGCGGACCGAGGGGTGAATCGCATGGAAGAAACCGGTGAGCAGGTCAATTCCCGCCGTGAACTGGCAAGGCCCACGGTGCGCCGTGGGCCTTGTTATCTCAGGCGTCCGCCGCTTTCATGCCGAGGATTTCGACTTCCAGGCCGCCGTATTCCGCGTTTGTATTCTCGCGGATACGGTAAGCAAGATCAATTTGACTACCCTCGGCAAGTTCCAGTTCGGCTGCACGCCCGGCCAGACTCCAGCCCAGAGCGCGGATGGCACCGCTGGAGCCGGGCAGAACCGGAGTCTCTTCCAAGGGTGAAGACGCGGAGCGCGCCAGTTCCAGGCGGATGTGGCGTTCTTTCATCACACGCGGCGACGAGAGCAAACGCGCGCGGCGGGCGATGAAGACCGGCTCCGGGTTGCCATGGCCCAGCGGTTCAAGCTTGCGCAGCCATCCAACGAGGACCGGCGTGATGCGGTCCAGGGGCAGCTCGGCATGAATGCGAAGCAGGCGCTCGGGCTCGCGGGCGGCCAAGTGTTCTTCGGCATAGAGACGGAGGCGGCGCTTGAGCTCTGGCAGCCGTTCGGCGGGCATGGCAAAACCCACAGCGAAGGCATGTCCGCCGAAGCGGGTGAAGAGGTCGGCGCAGCCTTCAATGGCGTCGAGCAGGGCAAAGCCGTCCACGGAGCGGCCGGAGCCTTGAGCGACGCCGTCCTCGACGCTGACCACAATGGCCGGCTTGGCCGTGCGCTCGACCAGGCGCGAGGCCAGAATGCCGATGACACCGCGATGCCAGCCGTCCCCGTCCACTACCAGCAGACGTTCAGCGGCGAGTTCCGCGTCTCGGTCCAGGCGGGCTTCAATGGAGGCAAGGGCCGTGGCTTCGGTATCGCGGCGTTCGCGATTGAGCCGTTCCAATTTGTTCGCCAGTTCCGCTGCACGCGGCACATCGCGGGTGGAAAGGAGCTCGATCACGTCTGAGGCGACGTCCATGCGCCCGGCGGCGTTGATGCGGGGGGCCAGACGGAAGGCGACATCGAAACCGGTAAGCTGCTTTGTGGCGGGATCAAGCGCGGCGGCGGCAAACAGGGCGCGCAGGCCAGCGCTCACCGGGCGGCGCAGCTCGCGCAGGCCGATGGCTGCGATGACACGATTCTCGCCATGCAGGGGAACGGCGTCGGCAATGGTGGCGATGGCTGCCAGCTTGAGAAAGCTGGGCAGGGTTTTTTCGCGCGTGCGAAGGGGATCGCGCCGCTCCAGAAGCGCCTGGGCCAGCTTGAGCGCGATGGCCGCTCCACAGAGCGCCTTTTCCGGATAAGGGCAGCCGGGCTGGTTGGGATTGAGGATCGCCAACGCC
>JAKABE010000208.1 GCA_021801945.1 Acidobacteriota bacterium | reverse complement strand
CGGACATGGTGGAGTTCAGCACCCCCAAGGCGGGCCTGCTGGGCCACCTGGCGGCTGCGCATCGGCGGATCCCGCGCCGTGTGTATTTGCTCCGCGGCCTCAAATTGGAAACCTCGCGCGGATGGAAACGCCAACTTCTGCTCGCGGCCGAACGCATCGCCTCGGCATGCGCTCACGTGGTCGTCTGCAACAGCGATAGCCTGCTGGCGAAGGCTCTCACCCTCGGGATAGCGTCGCCCGCCAAGCTCCGCCTGCTGGGCGACGGCAGCAGCAAGGGCGTAGATTTGGAGCGCTTTCTTCCCGGCAAAAGCAGGGTGCGCGCCTTTTTGGGCTGGAGCGAGTCGGCGCCCGTCGTCGGATACGTGGGAAGGTTCACTCGCGATAAGGGCATACCGGAACTGGTGGAAGCCTTCGAATCGATCCTGGGGGCCGAGCCCGAAGCCCGCCTCCTGCTGGTGGGTTGGTTCGATGCCAGCGAGGACGCGCTCGACGGCCAACTGCGCGCTCGCATCGATCGCCACCCGCGGATACACTGCACCGGGTACGTGGACGATACGGCGCCCTATTACCGCGCCATGGACGTGATGGTGCTGCCGACCTGGCGCGAGGGCTTTCCGAACGCGGTTCTGGAAGCGCAGGCCACAGGCGTTCCGGTGGTAACCACGATCTCGACCGGGGCGCGGGATTCGGTGTTGCCCGAGGTGACGGGGTTGCTGATTCCTCCCGGGTACCCGCAGGCAATCTCCGAGGCCGTGCTGAAACTGCTGCGCACCCCTGCGCAGCGGCAGAGGATGGGCGCGGCGGCGCGGGCATGGGTGCGGGAGCACTATCTCGAACGCCGTGTGCTGCGCTTGACTACGGAGTTTTACCGGAAGCTGCTGACAGACGAGGGTCCGGCCGTCAAGCAGACCGTCGGAGTGATCCAATCGCCACTCACACCGTGAGCGGCGATGTTCAGTCCGCTGCCGTGGCTTTGCGAGCGCGAGCCGGAAGGCGAACCGTCGCCTGCCGCGGCCCGGGAATCGCCTCCCGCCCGGTTTTGCTCTCGGCCAACTGCACGAAAAATTCCTGGCTCGAAAACGCCGGCGCATCCTTATAGAGTTTGTTGGCCCGCAAGTAGCTGCCGTCGGGCTGCTGGATCCGCGCCTTGAGCGTATCGGCGAGGTAGGCGGGCAGGATTTCATCATGGAGACGTGCCCGGGCGGCGGCATCGCGGACCGGGAAGACCACTTCGCAGCGTTCGAAGAGATTGCGAGGCATCCAGTCGGCCGAGCCGATGTAGGTCTCTTCATTGCCGCCATTGGCGAAGTGGAAGATGCGTGAATGCTCCAGGAAACGCCCGACGATGGAACGTACGCGAATACGTTCCGACAGTCCTTTTACCCCGGGGCGCAGGATAGAAATGCCTCGAATAATGAGATCGATTTCGACGCCCGCGCGCGATGCCTGGTAGAGCGCCTCGATCACCGAAGGTTCGAGCAGCGCGTTCATTTTCCCTATAATGTGCGCCGGGCGGCCGGCCTGTGCGTGCTCCTGCTCACGGCGGATCAGGCGCAGAAAACTCTCGGCCATGGTCAAAGGCGCAACCAGCAGCGGGCTGTAGTCGTCGAGTTCGGCGTGCGCGGTCAGGTAATTGAACACCATATGCACGCGCTCGGTGATCTGGGGATCGGATGTGAGCAGGCTCAGGTCGGTGTAGAAGCGCGCCGTTACGGGGTTGTAGTTGCCGGTTCCGAGATGGCAATAGCGGCGCGTGATCCCGTCCTCGTCGCGGCGCACCAGCATGGACAGCTTGCAGTGCGTCTTGAGTCCGACCACACCGTGAAACACCTGCACGCCTGCGTCTTCCATGCTGCGCGCCCAGCGGATATTGGAAGCCTCGTCGAAACGGGCCATCAACTCTACCACCACCGTGGCTTCCTTGCTGGCGGCCGCATCCGTGAGCGCGCGGAACATGGGCGAATCCTGGCTGGTGCGGTAGAGTGTCTGCTTCATCGTCACCACCGCCGGATCCTGCGCGCCCTGCTGGACAAACTCAACCACCGCGTCATAGGAGTCGTAGGGGTGATGGAGCAGGATGTCGCGATGGCGCAGTTCGTCGAAGATGCCCGTCGACTTCCGGCCGAGGATGAGCGGCTTGGGCGCAAACGGCTGGAATTTCAAATCCGCCCTGGGAACATCCTCGTAAAAGAACATCACGCGCGAGAGGTTGACAGGGCCCTCGCTGCGGCACACCTGGCTATCTTCGATCTCGAAATTGACGCGCAGGCGCTCGACGATTTCGGGATCGGCGCGGGCCTCGATCTCGAGCCGGACGGCGTCTCCCTTGCGCCGGTTGTGCAACTCCACGCGGATGGTTTCGAGCAGCGAGCGCGCCTCCTCCTCCTCGAAGTACAGGTTGGAATTCCGCGTGACGCGGAACGAGGCATGCGCCAGGACCTCGTAGCCCCGGTACATCCCGCCCAGGTGTTGCGCGATCAGGTCTTGCAGAAGCAGGTAGTCCCAGTGTCCCTCGCTGGCGGGCAGGCGCACAAAGCGCGGCAACGCTCGTGGCACGGTGACAACGCCCAGCACCTGCGGACCCGAACTGCGGCGCTTGGCCCGCAGCAGCAGCGCCAGGCACAGCGCCTTGTTGAGCACCCGCGGAAAGGGATGCGCGGGATCGATCGCGACCGGGGTGAGCAGGGGATCGACCTCGCGCTGGAAGTAGTCCTTTGCGAACGCACTGGCCTCGCTGTCGAGATCTTTCCAGCCGAGCAGGCGAATCCCCTGGATGCGCAATTCGGGGAGCAGTTGCTGGTTCCAGCAGCGATATTGGGCCTCGACGAAGGCGTGGATGTCGGCGGTGAGCTGGGCGAGGGACTGGTCGGGGCGCAGCCCATCGTATCCCGGCTCGCGATAGCCGTCTTCAATCCGCTGCATCAGCCCCGCCTGCCGCACTTCCACGTATTCGTCCAGGTTGGAGCCGGTGATGGCAAGAAATTTGACCCGTTCGAGCAGCGGGTTCGAGGGGTCTTCCGCCTCCTCGAGCACGCGCCGGTTGAACTCGATCCAGGAGTGATCGCGCCCGTTGAAGAGCTTGGTATTCTGCCGGGTTCTGGCCATGGCGGGCATCCGAATGCTGTGTTGGAAAGTCTACAGCGTTTGCCTTCCGAATGGCAGGCCGCCGCGGACGACGGCGTGCGGCATTGCCTGGGAGCGGGCGACCGATATCGATTGTGCAAGACGAGCGCCGATTTCGCTACCGCGTTTCGATACACTAGAATTCAGCACCGCGAGGCAACCTCCATGCATCTATCTGAGGAAAGCCTATTGGGGCAGTGCGCACTGCGGTTGAGCAAGGTTGATCTTGTCGAAGCAACTCATGAAGAACACAATTCGACCCTGCGCTGTTCGCTTGGCGATGCTCCTGCTTTGCCTTGCTCCTGTTTTTGCGCAGACCCCGGCGCCCGTGGGACCTGCCCCGGGTTCGTTTCAGGGCAGCATTCCCCGGGGCCAGGTCTCCGCGCAGCCTGTCGGCCTTTCTCTCGATGAGGCGATTCAACGGGGATTGCAAAACAACCTGGGCACAATTTTGAGCGGCACGCAGACCGCTGCCGCGCGGGGCCAGCGGTTGAGTCAGTTGCAGGCGCTATTACCGGGGGTGGAGTTCAACGGGCGCGAAGTGGTTTCACAGGTGGACCTGGCGGCCGAGGGTCTGCGGTTGCCGGGCTTTCCCGCGGTGATTGGACCGTTCGGCTATACGGATTTGCGCGCCTCCCTCAGTTGGTCGGTGGTGGACCTGGAGTCGTTGCGTAACTACCTGGCGTCGCGCCATAACTTTGCCGCCGCGCAACTTTCAGCGCAGGATGCGCGCGACATGGTGGTCCTCACCGTGGGCAACGCCTATCTGCTGGTGCTTGCAGACCAGGCGCGCGTCACCAGCGTGCAGGCGCAGGTGGCAACCGCAAAAGTATCGCTGGATCAGGCCATCCAGAATCACCAGGCCGGCACTTCACCGCTGCTCGACGAACTGCGGGCCCGGGTGGATTATCAATCGCTGGAACAGAAGTCGATCGTCTCCCGCGACGAATTGGAGAAGGACAAGCTTGCTTTGGCGCGGACCATCGGGCTGCCGTTGGCGCAGACTTTCAATTTAACCGACGCTGTCCCCTACTCGGTCTTTGACAACATGGATGTAAACGCGCTCATTGCGCAGGCAGAGAAGAACCGTAAGGACCTGGCGGCCATGGTGGAGCAGACGGCGGCGGCCGAGCAGCAGCGCAAGGCAGCCGGCGCTGCGCGGCTGCCCACGTTGAGCGCGGATGTCGATTATGGTGTGATCGGCCCCACTCTGGGGCACTCCCATGGCACCGTGGATGCGGCTGGCGGGGTGAGCGTGCCCATTTTCAAGGAGTACGGGCTGCGCGGGCAGGCCGAGCAGGCGCAGGCCCAGCTCGACACGGCGAAAGCGCAACTCAGCGACAAGAAAGCGCAGATCGAGGCCGATGTGCGCGACGCCCTGCTCGACATCGCCGCGGCTCAGAAGCAGGTGCAGGTGGCTCGCTCCAGCGTGGACCTGGCCAATGAAGCGCTCAAGGAAGCGCAGGAACGGTTCGCGAACGGCATCAGCGACAACCTGGCAGTGAGCCAGGCGCAGCAGTCGCTGGCCCAGGCCAATGACCAATATGTCGCCAGCCTTTATCGCGACAACGTGGCTAAGCTGAGCCTGGCGCGGGCGCTGGGTGCGACCGGAGATTACCAGAAATACTTGGGGCAGAACCCGTGAGGCCGCGGATATAGGGCCCGATTGAAGAAGCGCATGCCGGACCGGCTTGTCCGTAGCTTGCGCGCAGGGCAGCAACAGGGGTTTTGCGACAGGAGGAAAGTAAAGTGGCGGATACGATTTCCACACCGACCCATGAGCCGGCAGAGACCGAGCCCGCGCCACCACCACGGCGGCGCAGGGGAATTCTGGTGGTTCTGATTGTGGCGGCCGTGCTGATTGCCTTGGGCGTCTGGTGGCACTCGACCTATTACGAAGATACCGACGACGCACAGATCGCGGGGCACCTGATCCAGATCAGCGCCCGGGTGGCCGGGCATGTAACCAAGGTTTATGTGCAGGAGAACCAGGCCGTGAAGGCCGGAGCTCCGATCGCCGAGCTGGACCCGCGCGACTTTCAGGTGGCGGTGGAGAACGCCCAGGCTGCGCTGGCGAGCGCCAGGGCGAATGCCGCTGCGGCCAACGTAAGCGTGCCCATCGCGACCGTAAACACCGGCAGCAATCTGAGCTCGGCACGGGCGGACCTGGCAAGTGCGCAGGCCGGTGTGGAGCAGGCCGAGCAGCAACTGGATGCTGCCAAGGCGCGTGTGGCGCAGGCGCAGGCCAACAACTTCAAAGCCCAATCGGACCTGGCGCGGTACAAGCCGCTGGTTGAAAAAGACGTGATCAGCAAGCAGCAATACGATTCCGCGGTGGCCGCCGCCGCCGCCAGCCAGGCAGCTCTGAACGATGCGCAGGCCGGGGAAAGGGCCGCGGAGGACGGAATTCGTGTGGCCCGCGAGCGCGTCAACCAGGCGCAGGCCTTGCATCGCTATGCCGAGACTGGGCCGCAGCAGGTGGAGATGCAAGGCGCGCGCGCCAAGCAGGCCCTTGCTCAGGTCCAGCAGGCGCAAGCCGCCCTCGACCAGGCCGAGCTCAACCTGAGCTACACGCACATCGTGGCGCCGGAGTCCGGCATCATCACCCGCAAAAGCGTGGAGGTCGATCAGAACGTTTCGGTGGGCCAAAACCTCATGACGCTGGTTTCGCTCCAGGGTATCTGGGTGACGGCCAACTTCAAAGAAACCCAGTTAGAGAGTATGCGCGCCGGACAGAAAGTCCAGATCCACGTAGACGCTACCGAAAAGGACTACAGCGGCAAGGTCACGCAGATTGGGGGCGCCACGGGTTCGGTGTTGTCGCTGTTCCCCCCGGAAAATGCCACCGGCAATTATGTCAAGGTGGTGCAGCGCATCCCCGTGCGCATCGACTTCACCCATCTTGGGAATGAAGATCCGCATCAGCAACTGCGGCCCGGCATGTCCTGCGAGCCGAAGGTGTGGGTCAAGTAAGAAAGCAAGTTGGGTACATAAAGAAAAGGGTCCGGCATGAAGCCGGACCCTTTCTTGTTGTGCGCCAGGCATGGCGCGTAGCGCGTAAGCGCGAGCGAATTGGCTGTGGTGGCCATTTCGTAGACTTGGCGGTGCAAGTCCGCTGCAGGCCCTGATGGTGGGAA
>JAKABE010000207.1 GCA_021801945.1 Acidobacteriota bacterium | reverse complement strand
ATGCGCTACTCTCCAGACGATAAGCGCTGGGCGTATGCGACCATAGGGACAATCCTGGGGTTTTGGCTTCCCAAATAGCCGACTGTCTGAGTGCGAACTTCCTTGCCTGCTGCGCGTCAGATTCATCGCTCCCGCATCAGCCCCGCGCTGGTCACGTTTGTGCTGCTCTTCGGCCTGAACCTGCTCAATTACATCGACCGCTACATTCTGCCGGGCGAGCAGCCGCTGATCCAGCACGCATTCGGCGCCACCGACGAGCAGATGGGCGCGCTGACCACGGCGCTGTTTTTCTTCTACATGTTTGCCGCGCCCCTTACCGGCTGGCTCGGAGACCGCTTCCGCCGCAAACCGCTGATTATCGCCGGTGCAGTCCTATGGAGCGTGGCCACCCTGGCCACGGCCTGGGTTCATAGCTACTGGACCCTCTACATCCGCCACGCCTTGGTGGGCGTGGGTGAAGCTACGTTTGTGATCTTTGCTCCTGCCGTGCTGGCTGACTTCTATCCTGAACGCGATCGCAACCGCATCCTCACCATCTTTTATCTAGGCATTCCGGTAGGTGCTGCGTTGGGCTATCTGGCCGGAGGCGAACTGGGCAGCCGGTGGGGCTGGCGCGCGCCCTTCTTTCTCTGTGCCATTCCCGGCCTGATTGTGGCGGGGATTTACGCCGTCATGGGGCGAGAGCCGGAGCGCGGCGCAGCCGATCATCTGCGGTCAACCCCCGATCGGGCCACGGTCGTAGGGTTATTTCGCAATGCCGCTTTCCTCACCGCTACATTTGGTTTGGCTGAGATCACCTTTGCTCTGGGCGGCATCTCCGCCTGGGTGCCGACCTTCCTCCATCGCTTCAACGGTCTTTCGGTGGCCAACTCCAGTTTGACCGTAAGCGCCATCACCGTTGTCGATGGCATCGCCGGCACCGTTGCCGGCGGCTGGCTGGCGCAGCGCTGGCTGCGAACCGATCACCGCGCTCTCTATTTGCTCTCATTTTGGAGCGTGCTTCTGACGATACCTTGCGGTGTGCTGGTGTTCTTCGGGCCGCGCGGCACGACGATTCCGGCCCTTTTTGCTGCCGAGTTCTTCATCTTCCTCAACACCGGTCCGCTCAATGCCGCCATCGTCAACTCGGTGTCGGCGCCCGTGCGCGCCACCGCCCTGTCGATCAACATCTTCTGCATCCATTTTTTCGGCGATACATTTTCACCGCAAATCATCGGCGCCGTCTCCGACCGCTGGAATCTCAGCTTCGGCCTGGGCGTAACCCTCGTTGCCCTGGTCGTCTCCTGCGGAATTCTGCTGGCGGGCGCGCGCTTTGCTCCTCCGTTCGAAGAAGACTGAACACGGCTTCGCCACCATCATTGGGCTCGCGAAGCCTCCAGCCGCTATTTTTTTGCTGGCACGGCTTCCTGATTCCGCGTGTTCGTATAGGCGCTCCGTCCGCCATGGCGGCGAAGGTTGGGGTCGTAGATGGGAGGACGGCTGCGCTCGGCGCCGAAGCCTGCCCCCAACCTTGGGTTGGGAGTGAACTTCGGCAGTCCACCGTGAAACTGTCGCTGTTGGCTGAGCTGCATCCAGGCGAACCCATGCGCGGACTGCACAATCCCGCGAATCTGGATGTCTTTGTTCTGGTACTGGGTCAACGCGCCGACTGCACCGCGATCCGCAGGGAGGCTCACAATCGTGAACCGGCACTTCGCATCCGGCGTCTGGGGCGAGCAGACGTCCAGGAACCGCATTCCGTCGGGAAGTTCTACGACATCATAGACATGTACAGAGACGCACACGTCCTTGTTGAACATCCGTGCGGCAGTGGTCGCTGCGACGCAACGCTTCGGCGTGTGCGCAAAGGCCATAGCCGGCATCAAAGCAGCTAGGAGCCAACCCCGCTGGCAGCGCTTCATAGAGGGCCTTTCTGGAAAGTTGCCCACAGACTACCGCGAAAGGCGCGGGAAGAAAAGACCTGAAGGGGACAACTGATGGAAGAACTGGCAGATGCTTGTGCTTCTTTTACTCATCGCAACGCCAAGGTTCACAAATTGGGATGATGAGCGATAAAGAGTGAGAAAATAAGATTGAACTGTGACGGAGCTCACACGCATCTTCGTTGAGACGACTTACAACTGGTACGTTGGGTTAGAAGGATATTCCTGCTGCAAATGGCCTCGAATCCTTATTTTGCTCTGACTGTTCTTTTTGTGGCGGCTTTGGGGTTTGGATTAGCCCCGCTGGGGCTTGCTTGGTTGTGGGCGAGGGTGTTCTCGCCGTCCAAGCCGAATCAACTGAAGAACGCCACCTATGAGTGCGGTTTGGTGTCCAAAGGCGACGCCTGGGTGCAGTTTCATTCCGGCTATTACCTCTACGCCATCATCTTTCTCATCTTCGATGTGGAAGCGGTGTTTCTGCTGCCGTTTGCGGTTGCGTTCACAGGCTTGAGTCTTGCGCCCTGTGTGGCCATGCTGGTGTTCTTGCTGCTGCTGGTGGAGGGTCTGGCGTGGGCCTGGGCGAAAGGTGTGCTCACTTGGGCGTGAGTAATGACAGCTTTTAGCTCCTAGCTGCCTGCGGTAAGGGAAGACTGAAGTGGGGATATTCGGGGGTTGGTTGGGCGGCGACAGAGTGAAACCCCGCAATGCGAAGCGAAGAGCGAACGACTTAAGGGAGTGTAGCGACCGAAATGGCTGTGGATGAAAAGCTGAAGATCGAACTGGGCAAGCAGGGCGTCTTCGTTACGACTCTCCAGGAGCTCTACAACTGGGGGCGGCGCAGCTCGGTGTGGCCCATGAACTTCGGCTTGGCTTGCTGTGCGATTGAGATGATCGCCACTACGATGGCGCGTTATGACATTGCGCGGTTTGGGGCCGAGGTCTTCCGGCCGTCGCCGCGGCAGGCCGACATGATGATCATCTCCGGCACGGTGACCAAGAAGATGGCGCCGCAGGTGGTGCGCCTCTATAACCAGATGGGTGAGCCCCGGTACGTGATCGCCATGGGCGCATGTGCAATCTCCGGCGGGCCGTTCAAGCAGGGCTACAACGTGCTGAAGGGAATCGACCGCTACATTCCGGTGGATGTGCACATACCGGGGTGTCCGCCGCGGCCGGCGGCGCTGCTGGAAGCCTTTATTACCTTGCAGAAGAAGATTGACGCCCAGCCTTTGACGGGCGAGGGGCGCCCGCGGCATCTGGACGAGAATGCGCAGGGCGAGTTTCCGGTTCCCGAGCCGGGCGAGCATGACTTGGAGCCTGTGTCGAACCGGAGCGTATGGCCGGTTCCGATCACGATCAGGTGATCGGTGCGCGAGAGACGAAGGGTCTGAACGACTAGAGGACCTAGCTGAAAGCTGAAAGCTGATGGCTGAGGGCTGAAAGCTGAAGAGGGACGATTTGAAGACGGTGGAAGAGATCAAAGCGGCGATTGAGGCGGCGGTTCCGGGCGCGGGGGTGGAGATTGTTTCGAACCCCAGTCCCAGCGCGCAGCACTCGCTGCTGCTCAAGCCGGACCATGCCGTTGAGGTTGCGAAGTTCCTGCGCGACGATGCGGAGCTGGCGCTCGATCATCTCTCGAACCTCACCGGAGTCGATTGGCCGGATAAGGAGATCACCGAGAAGGTGAAGGTGACGCGCACCGTGACCAAGACCGTAGATGGCGTGGAGCAGGCCGTGGAAGAAACGGTGGACGAAACGCGAAAGCGCGTCGAGCCGGGCTATCTGGAGGTGGTCTACCATCTCTTCTCCGTCGCCAGGAAGCACGGGCCGGTGGTGCTACGGATGCGCACCGGGAACCGCACTGATCAGGTGGATCTGCCCTCGATGACGCCGGTGTGGCGCTCGGCCGAGTTTCAGGAGCGTGAGGTCTTCGATCTGTATGGGGTTGTGTTCAAGGGGCATCCGGATCTGCGGCGGATTTTGATGTGGGATGAATTCAAGGATCATCCCATGCGCAAGGATTACGTGGAGCCGGACGACTTCGAGTATGAGCCCACGGCGCACGATGCGGTGCTGAAGCGGGCACAGGAACATCGGGCACTGGAAGAGGCTGCCAGCCAGGCTAATCAGGAAGGAGCGGCGCAATGAGTCCTTCCGCAACCGGCTTGGAGCATGGTCCGCAGGCTCACGGCTTGGAGGGCCGGATCGTAGCCGATCCTGAAAATGAGGGTGAGCTGCTGGAAGTGGCCATGGGGCCGCACCACCCCTCGACGCACGGCGTCTTCCGCATGGATGTGACGCTGGATGGCGAGCGCATTGTGCGGTTGAAGCCGGTGTTCGGATATCTGCACCGAAACCACGAAAAGCTGGGCGAAGGGCAGACCTATCTAGCGTCGATACCTTACACCGACCGGCTGGATTACATCTGCTCGATGACCAACAACTGGGCCTATGCCCTGGCGGTGGAGAAGTTGGCTGGCCAGGAGGTTCCGGAGCGGGCCGAGTATCTGCGCGTGATTGTGGGTGAGTTGACGCGGGTCCAGAACCACGCCCTATCGGTGGGCTTTTTGATTCAGGACATGGGCGCCAGCGGCACGCCGCTGATGTATGGCTTCCGCGAGCGGGAAAAGATTCTGGATCTCTTTGAGAGCCTCAGCGGATCGCGCATGATGTGCAATTACATGCGCTTCGGCGGCGTCCGAGTGGACGCAACCGAGGCGTGGCTAAACCGTGCACGCGAGGTGGTGGCGGGGCTGCCCAAGTTTGCCGACGAATTCGAGGCGCTGCTGGTCACCAACGAGATTCTGATGTCGCGTACCCAGGGCGTGGGCATTCTGCCGCCCGAGTTGGCCATCAGCGCGGGCGCGACCGGTCCGCTGCTGCGGGCTTCGGGCGTGAACTACGATCTGCGCAAGGTGGATCACTACAGCATTTACGACCGCTTCGACTTCAAGGTGCCGCTGGGCGATCACGGAGACGTCTACGACCGCTTCATGATCCGGCTGCTGGAGCTGCGCCAGTCGATCCGGATTCTGGAGCAGGCGCTCAAGGACATTCCCGCCGGGCCGGTGATGGACCCCAAGGCGAGGATTCGTAACTTCCGGCCCAAGCCGGGTGAGGCATATGGGCGGATCGAAGCGCCCAAGGGTGAGCTTGGTTTTTATTTGATCAGCGACGGCGGACCCAATCCCTACCGTTACCGGGTGCGGCCGCCGAGTTTTGTGAACCTTACGATTCTTGAGGATATGTGCCTGGGATATAACGTCGCCGATGTGGTGCTCATCCTGGGCAGCGTGGACATTGTGTTGGGAGAAGTGGACCGATGAGACAGCTACTAGCTTCTAGCTTTTAGCTTTTCGTTTTGTGCTGGGTTCCGGGGTTTGATTTTGCAACGACTGGGGCAGGAAAAGCTAGCGGCTAGAAGCTAGCAGCTAAAAGCTGTTTTCCGGAGGAAAAGATTGTTAGGTGAAGGCATATTGAAGGGGCTGGCTGAGACGGCGAAGAACTTTGCCGGCAGTTACTTCTCCAAAGAACGCCTGACCACGGTGCAGTATCCGGAGGAGCGGATTCCGCTGTCGGAGAACGTGCGCGTCTTTCCGTTCCTTGTGTATGACGGGCCGGACTGGCAGGCGGGGCTGCGTTGCGTGGCATGCCAGATCTGCGAAAAAGAGTGCCCGCCCAAATGCATTTACATCGAGAAGAGCACAGACAAGAAGCCGGACTATGTGGGCAAGCCGCAGAATTATCCGGCGCGCTTCGACATTGACGTGTCGGTGTGCATGAGTTGCCAGATCTGCGTCGAGGTCTGCCCGTTCGAGGCTATCAAGATGGATACCGAGTTCGAGCTGGCCACCTCAGACCGCTTCGGCGGACTGCTGCACAACCGCCAGCAATTGGCGAAATCGAACGAGCATTTTCACCGTATCCATCCCACCGAAGCTGCCGAGGTGGATGCGCGGCTGGCCGAGGAGAAGGCCAAGGTCGAGGCCAAAGCAAAGGCTGCGGCCGAGGCTGCGGCCGCCAAAGCTGCTGCCGCTAAAGCCGCGGCTGCGGCGAGTCCAACAGCGGCGAGTCCGGCTGCGGAGAAACCAACTGCGGAGAAGCCGGCTGCTGCTCAGCCCGCCGCATCCAAGCCTGCCGGAGGGGAGAGTAAGTGATGTCCCAGTGGGTGGACCAGATCTTCGTGCTCTTCAAGAACTGGTTGGTGGGATTCTTGCCATCAGGTTGGCAGGGGGTGGCGAGCGTCATCCTCTGCGTGATCGCCATCATCGCTGTGTATCCCACTCTGTTTGCGATCGCTGTGCTGCTGGAGCGCAAGGGGCTGGGGCGAATGCAGAACCGTTACGGCCCCAACCGCGTCGGTCCCTTCAGATC
>JAKABE010000206.1:3984-6301 GCA_021801945.1 Acidobacteriota bacterium | reverse complement strand
AGCCCTGTTGCATCAGCGCAGACCTGGGGACCGATGAGTGGGCCACCTGCCCGTCGCAGGGTCAACGACCAATCCATCGAAGTCCTGGGCCGCCTGGGGCGAACGCCCGCTCATCGCGTTCTTTGCGATGAGCGGGCGGGTGACTCATCTTTGCATTCATTCTACTTCCGCTTTGGACTGTGGGCGCCTCATCCTTTCCGCGCTTCTTGCGGCTTGGGTGGTAAAGCACGATGGCGCGCCTTTCTGTAAGCGCACTCCCTCGGGCAGTTGGTTTCCCCGCCGGAACGCCGTCCATTGCGATTCAATCTCGACCGTTCCCTTCACCCCGGTTGCATAGTGCCGGAAGCTGGACCATGGCCAGTCTTCGGGCTTCTCAACCAATCCGCGCTTGACGGGATTCCTATGGATATAGCGGATCACCTCGGAGCGGGCCTTCTCTCCGTAGACATTGCTGTCGTGGTAGCGGTCCTGCCAGAATTTCTCACGCGATCCTCTCAGTTTGCGCGAGGTGATTTGCTTGACGGCCTTGAGAAGCTGCGCCAGCGGAATCCGCGGCGGCTCATTGACGAGCAGATGAACATGCTCAGGCATCAGAACGTAGGCGTAGATGCGCGCCTGATGCCGCGCGCGTGTTTGTTCCAGCACGGCCTCGAACGTCTCCCTGGCTGCCGGCGCCTCCAGCAGCGGCAGACGGTGAAAGCAACTGAAGGTGATGAAATGCAGCGCTTCCGCCTGCTGGAACCGTTTCAAGCCACTCGGCATGAACCCATCTTAGATCCCTACCGCCCGCTCATCGCAAAGAACGCGATGAACGGGGCACAGCTTCTCACCGCTCAGCGCACCTCTTCTCGGCGTTTGAGCGGGCCACCTGCCCCGCCCGCTCATCGCAAAGAACGCGATGAACGGGGCACAGCCCTGTTGCATCAGCGCCGACCTGGGACCGATGAGTGGGCCACCTGCCCAGCAGCGGCAGACGGTGAAAGCAACTGAGCGTGATGAAATGCAGCGATTTCGACTGCTGGAACCGTTTCAAGCCACCCGGCATGAACCCATCTTAGATCCCTACCGCCCGCTCATCGCAAAGAGCGCGATGAACGGGGCACAGCTTCTCACCGCTCAGCGCACCTCTTCTCGGCGTTTGAGCGGGCCACCTGCCCCGCCCGCTCATCGCAAAGAACGCGATGAACGGGGCACAGCCCTGTTGCATCAGCGCCGACCTGGGACCGATGAGTGGGCCACCTGCCGTTAGCGGGCGCCGACGGCCTGGCGGAGGTGCGGCGTTTTTTCTTCCTTGGCGGCGAGCCACTCGTGGACGGCGGCGGCGGCTTTGCGGCCTTCGGAGATGGCCCAGACGACCAGGGACTGGCCGCGACGCATGTCGCCGGCAGCGAAGACGCCTTCGCGGGAGGACATGAAGTTGGTGGTGGCAACGTTGCCGCGCTTGTCGAGCTCGAGGCCTAACTGCTCGATCATGCCGTTGCGGACCGGACCGAGGAAGCCCATGGCGAGGAGAACCAGATCGGCGTCCATGGTGAACTCGGTGCCGGGGATGGGCTCGAACTTGGGCGGAGGACCGACGCGGAGGGCGTGGAGCTTCCTGACATTGCCGTCGGCGTCGCCGGTGAACTTGAGGGTGCTGATGCTCCAGTCGCGGATGCCGCCCTCTTCATGCGCGCCCTCGGTGCGGAGCTGGAGGGGCCAGAGCGGCCAGGGGGTCAGCGGCGAGCGCTCGGCGGGCGGCTGGGGCATGATCTCGAACTGGTGGACGCCGAGGGGATGCTGGCGATGCGTGGTGCCGAGGCAGTCGGCACCGGTGTCGCCGCCGCCGATGATGACGACGTGCTTGCCGGTGGCGAGGATAGATGAGCTGGCGCCCATGTTGGCGAGGAGCTTGTCTTCAGGGTCGCCTTCGTTGCGGCGGTTCTGCTGGGGCAGGAACTCCATGGCGAAGTGAATGCCCTTGAGCTCGCGGCCGGGGATGGTCAGGTCGCGGGGCTGCTCGGCGCCGCCACAGAGGAGGATGGCGTCGAACTGGCTGGTGAGCAAATCGACGGAGACGTTGACGCCGACGTGGGCGTTGGTGCGGAAGTGGACGCCCTCAGCACGCATCTGCTCGATGCGGCGGTCGAGGACGTACTTCTCAAGCTTGAAGTTGGGAATGCCGTAGCGGAGCAGGCCGCCAATGCGGTCGGCTTTTTCAAAGACGGTGACCTCGTGGCCGGCGCGGCGCAGCTGCTGCGCGGCGGCCAGGCCGGCGGGACCGCTGCCGACAACGGCCACGCTGCGGCCGCTGGTTTGCTCGGGCGGCTCGGGATGA
>JAKABE010000206.1:0-3974 GCA_021801945.1 Acidobacteriota bacterium | reverse complement strand
TGGAGACGGGCGGCTGATTGATGCCGAGGACACAGGCAGCCTCGCAGGGTGCGGGGCAGATGCGGCCGGTGAACTCCGGGAAGTTGTTGGTGGCGTGAAGACGGCGAATGGCCGCCTGCCAGCGGCCTCGGTAGACGAGGTCGTTCCAGTCGGGGATGAGGTTGTTGACCGGGCAGCCGGAGTGGCAGAAGGGCACGCCGCAATCCATGCAGCGGGCACCCTGCTCGCGCTGCTTCTCCTCGGGGAACGGCTCGTAGATTTCGAACCAGTCGTTGACGCGCTCGGTGGCCTTGCGGCGGGAGGGCTGCTCGCGATTGAGTTCGAGGAATCCGGTGTCTTTACCCATGGCTCACCTCCGTAGCCGCGGTGGCTGAGGCAACGAGCGGAGGCGGCGCAATGATGGGGGAAATGTAGGACTCCTTCACACGCGCAACGCCGAGGACGCGCTTGTACTCGTGCGGGAAGACCTTGATGAAGTTGGGCTGCGCTTCAGCCCAGTGCTCGAGAACCCAGGCGGCGCGGGGGCTGCCGGTCAGGTCGCGATGGCGGGCGATGAGCGAGCGGATGGTGTCCACGTCGGCGGGATCGGCGAGCGGCTCGAGATCGACCATGGATTGGTTGCAGCGGCGAGTGGAGAAGTCGCCCTGATCGTCGTAGACGTAGGCGATGCCGCCGCTCATGCCGGCGGCGAAGTTGCGGCCGGTGGCGCCGAGAATGATGACGAGACCGTTGGTCATGTATTCGCAGCCGTGGTCGCCGACGCCTTCAACGACAGCAGTGGCGCCGGAGTTGCGGACGGCGAAGCGCTCGCCCGCGATGCCGTTGAGGAAGACTTCACCGGTGGTGGCGCCGTAGAGGACGACGTTGCCGGCGAGGATGCTCTCCTCGGGCAGGAAGCTGGAAGTCTTGGGCGGATAGGCGATGATGCGGCCGCCGGAGAGGCCTTTGCCAAGGTAGTCGTTGGCGTCGCCTTCGAGCTCGAGAGTGACTCCGGAGGGAACGAAGGCACCGAAGCTTTGGCCGGCAGAGC
Organism: Acidobacteriota bacterium; assembly: GCA_021801945.1. Next base: position 2,944 of record JAKABE010000206.1, on the reverse strand, counting down.
CGTGGAAGCGGAAGTGGATGGTGCCGTCCGGCAATCCGGCCGATCCGTAGCGGCGGGCAATTTGGCCGCCGAGCATGGCGCCCACGGTGCGGTGGACGTTGCGGATAGCAAAGCTGCCGGTAACGGGCGTTTTGGATTCGAGGGCCGGCTTGGCCTTCTCAATGAGCGTGAGATCGAGAGCCTGGTGAAGGCCGTGATCCTGGGCGTGGACGCAGTGGCGGGCTACGCGCGCAGGCAGCGGCGGCGAGTAGAGGATGGAAGAGAGATCGATGCCCTTGGCCTTCCAGTGGGTGTGGGCGATGGAGGAATCGATCTTGTCGACACGGCCGACCATCTCGTTGACGGTGCGGAAGCCGAGCTTGGCCATGTGCTGGCGCATCTGCTCAGCGATAAAGAAGAAGAAGTTGATGACGTGCTCGGGCTGGCCGGTGAACCGGGCGCGCAGAACGGGGTCCTGCGTGGCGATGCCCACCGAGCAGGTGTTGAGGTGGCACTTGCGGAGCATGATGCAGCCCATCGAAATGAGGGGCATGGTGGCGAAGCCGAACTCCTCGGCGCCGAGCAGAGCGGCGATAACCACGTCGCGGCCGGTCTGGAGCTTGCCGTCGGTCTGCACGCGGATGCGCGAGCGCAGATCGTTGAGGAGCAGGACTTGCTGCGTCTCGGCGAGGCCGAGCTCCCACGGGAGGCCGGCGTGCTTGATGGAACTGAGCGGCGAAGCGCCGGTGCCGCCGGTATCGCCGGAGATGAGCACTACATCGGCGTGGGCCTTGGAGACGCCGGCGGCGACGGTGCCGACGCCGACCTCGGAGACCAGCTTGACGGCGATGCGCGCCTCGGGGTTCACGTTCTTGAGGTCGTAGATGAGCTGGGCCAGATCCTCGATGGAGTAAATGTCGTGATGGGGCGGAGGCGAGATGAGGCCGACGCCGGGGATGGAGTGGCGGATGCGCGCGATCTCCTTATCCACTTTGTGGCCGGGGAGCTGGCCGCCTTCGCCGGGCTTGGCGCCCTGTGCCATCTTGATCTGAAGCTCGGTAGCGTTGACCAGATAGTTGGTGGTGACGCCGAAGCGTCCGCTGGCCACTTGCTTGACGGCGGAGCGGCGCAGGTCGCCGTTGGGATCGGGCTGGAAGCGGGCCTCGTCCTCGCCACCCTCGCCGGTGTTAGACATGCCGCCGATGCGGTTCATGGCGATGGCGAGGGTTTCGTGGGCCTCTTTACTAATTGACCCGAAGCTCATGGCGCCGGTCGTGAAGCGCTTGACGATCTCCTTGGCCGGCTCGACCTCTTCGATGGGGATGGGCTGGTCGAGATACTTGAGCTTGAGCAGGCCGCGGAGGGTGCAGATGTCGCGGTTCTGGTTATCGATGAGGTCGGTGTACTCCTGGAAGGTGGCCGGATTGTTGTTGCGAACCGCGTGCTGCACCTTGCTGATGGTGAGGGGATTCAGGAGGTGATACTCGCCGCCCTCGCGGTACTGATATTGACCGCCGACGACGAGGTCGGTCTCGGAGTCAGTGAGAGGCTGGAAGGCGAACTCGTGCTTCAACTGCGCTTCGCGCGCGAGCACGCCGAGGCCAACGCCCTCGATGCGGGAGGCGGTACCGGAGAAATAGGTCTGGATGAGCGACTTGTTGAGGCCAACCGCCTCAAAGACCTGCGCGCCGCAATAGCTCTGCAGCGTGCTGATGCCCATCTTGGAGATGGTTTTGAGCAGGCCCTTGTCGATGGCCTTGATGAAATTCTTTTCGGCCTGCTCGGCGGAGATGTTATCGGGCAACAGGCCGCGGCGCTTGAGATCGTGGATGGTCTCGATGGCCAGATAGGGATTGACGGCGCTGGCGCCGTAACCGATGAGCAGGGCGAAGTGCATCACCTCGCGAGGCTCGCCGCTCTCGATGATGAGCGCCACCTGGGTGCGCATCTTGTCGCGGACCAGACGGTTGTGGACGGCGGCCATGGCCAGCAGGCTGGGAATGGGCGCAAAGGTGGCGTCGGTGCCGCGGTCGGAGAGGATGAGCAGCGTGTAGCCGGAGTTAACGGCCAGGGCGGCGCGGGCGCTGAGGTCGTCGAGGGCGTGCTTGAGGCCGGCCTCGCCGTCGGCGGCGCGGAAGAGCGCGGGCAGCGTGGTGGCGAGCAGATCGCCGGAGGAGACGCGGCGCAGCTTCTCGAGATCGCGGTTGGAGAGGATGGGAACCGACAACTTGAGGGTGTGGCAGTTCTCCGGCGTCTCTTCGAGGATGTTGCGCTCGCGGCCGATGAAGTTGGCCAGGGACATGACCAGCTCTTCGCGGATGGGATCGATGGGCGGATTGGTGACCTGTGCGAAGAGCTGCTTGAAGTAGTTGAACAGCGGCTGCGGCTTGTCAGAGAGGCAGGCCAGAGGCACATCGGTACCCATGGAGCCGACCGGCTCCGCGCCCGTAGTGGCCATGGGGGCGAGGAGGATGCGCAGATCCTCTTCGCTGTAGCCGAAGGCGCGCTGGCGGCGGAGAAGGGTTTCGGGCCGGGGACCGATGACGCGCGGCGGCTCAGGCAACATGTCCATGGTGACCTGCTGGTCGCGGAGCCAATCGGCGTAAGGTCGGCGGCTGGCTAGCTGCGTCTTGATCTCGGCGTCGGAGATGATGCGCTGCCCGACGGTATCGACGAGGAACATGCGGCCGGGCTGAAGGCGGCCCTTCTTGAGCACCTCTTCCGCCGGGACATCGAGAACGCCGGTCTCGGAGGCGAGGACGACGATGCCGTCGCGGGTGACGATGTAGCGGCCGGGACGCAGGCCGTTGCGATCGAGGGTTGCGCCGATGACGCGGCCATCGGTGAAGGCCATGGCGGCGGGGCCGTCCCAGGGCTCCATCAGGGAGGCGTGGTACTCGTAGAAGGCGCGCTTGTCCGCGTCCATGTCAGGATTGCCGGCCCAGGCCTCGGGGATGAGCATAGC
>JAKABE010000205.1:4343-6308 GCA_021801945.1 Acidobacteriota bacterium | reverse complement strand
AAAGCCGACGAGGCCGCATAGGGCGAGCCACCGTAGCCCGCAGGGCCGAGCGGCAGCACCTGCCACACGTGCTGCTTGGCCGCGGCCAGAAAGCCGAGAAACTCGTGCGCCGCCGGGCCTAGGTCGCCGATACCGCCCAAGGAAGGCAAAGAGCTGATGTGCAGCAAGACGCCCGAAGTACGCTCGAACCGCATGTTGCCATTATCCTGCGCAGGATGGAAAAGCGGATGGCGCCGGAGACGATTTTCAAAAGACTATAATCCCCGTGACCAGCGTTGACCGTCGCAACATATCTTATAAAAGTCTGGAGAGCCTCCTGTGAAGATTCGTGTGGGCCGCTTTTTGCTTTCCGTCCTGACGCTGGCCGCCACGCTGCTTGCCCCGGTGTGTGCCGACGCGGCGTCAAATCCTCCTCAACCGGTCGAGCTTGCCGCGGGCTGGCAGTTGCAGTACGCGGCCAAGGTGTCCGCGGGCGCCGCGCGGATCTCCACCGCCGGGTTCAACACCAGCGGCTGGTACGCGGCCACGGTTCCCGGCACGGTGCTCACCTCACTGGTAAACGATCACGTATATCCCGATCCGCTGTATGGCGAAAACATCCGCCCCAACGTGATTCCCGAGAGCCTGGCGCACTCATCCTATTGGTACCGCACAGTAATTGCGGTTCCCAAGTCCTATCGGCGCCACCGCGTCTGGCTCAACTTTGAGGGCATCAACTTTTCCGCCCGCGTTTGGGTGAACGGCGCCGAGGTGGGCACCATCCGCGGCGCCTTCATCCGCGGCATCTTCGACATCACGGCCGACGTCAAGCCCGGCCGGCCGGCGGTGGTGGCCGTGCTCATCGCGCCCCAGCCTCATCCCGGCGTGCCTCACGTGCACACGCTGCGCGCCGGCATCGGCCCCAACGGCGGCGTCAGCGCCATGGACGGGCCCACGTTTCTCTCCGCCATCGGCTGGGACTGGCTGCCGACCATCCCCGACCGCGACACCGGCATCTGGCAGAAGGTCTACTTGTCGGCCACCGGTCCTGTGGTGCTCAAGAACCCCTACGTGACCACCGATCTGCCCCTGCCGCACACCGATTCCGCCGACATAACGGTGCAGGCGACGGTGGAAAATGTCAGCGGCAAAGCGGTAAAAGGCCAACTGCGGGGACGCATCGCAAACGTCGCGTTCAACAGGAACGTGAATCTCGCGCCGCACAGCTCGCAGTTGGTGACCTTCGACGCCAAGAACACGCCACAGTTGCACATGGAGCATCCGCGCCTCTGGTGGCCGAATGGTTATGGCCCTCAGAATCTCTATAAGCTCCATCTCAGTTTTGACACGCGGCACGCAATTTTCGTCCACGAGATCTCAGACGCGCAGAATGTGACCTTCGGAGTCCGCAAGGTCACCTATTCGGTTCCCGGCTCGAATACCCTCACCATCTCCGTCAATGGTGTTCCCATCTTCATTCGCGGCGGAGACTGGGGCCTGGACGATGCCATGAAGCGCATTCCCCGCTCGCGGCTCGACGTGCTGATTCGCCTGCACAAGCTGGCGCATTTGAACCTCATCCGCAACTGGGTGGGCCAAAGCACCAGCGAGGACTTCTACGACCTGACAGACAAGTACGGCATTTTGGTGTGGGATGAGTTCTTCCAGCCCAATCCCGGCGACGGGCCCAACCCAGACGACGTGCCCACCTACCTGGCCAACGTGCGCGACAAGATTCTGCGCTTCCGCAATCATCCCTCCATTGTGTTGTGGTGCGCGCGCAATGAGGGCGATCCGCCGCCAGACATTGATGCGCCGCTGCGCAAAATGCTTGCGGAACTGGACCCCTCGCGGCTCTATCAGCCCAGCTCGGCCAGCGGTCACGGAGTGGCCTCACACGGGCCGTATTCCTGGCGTCCGCCCCGGGACTTCTACAAGATCGACGGCGACTACTTCAAGACCGAGACCGGCAGCGTATCCATTCCT
>JAKABE010000205.1:0-4333 GCA_021801945.1 Acidobacteriota bacterium | reverse complement strand
CCTACGCTCGAATCCATTCAAGCCATGATGCCGCGCAAGGACTGGAACACCATTAACGATGACTGGGCCGAACACGACTTTGCCCGCGGCAACTCCGGCGCCCAGAATTATCCCGCGGAAATCGCCGCCCGCTACGGGCCCTTCCGCAACCTGCCCGATTTTGTGCGCAAGGCGCAGTTGGCCAACTACGAGGCCTTTCGCGCCATGTACGAGGGCCGCAACGCCGAAATGTTTCATCCCACCACGGCGGTCATCACCTGGATGAGCAATCCGGCGCATCCCAGCTTTGTCTGGCAGATCTACGCCTACGACCTCGACCCCATGTCCTCCTACTTCGCCGTCATGCACGCCTCGGAGATGGTTCACATCCAGTTCAATCAGGCCAATGGCAAGCTGCAGGTCATCAACAATCTGCCCACACCGTTCAGCGGCGCCAACGCGCTGGTCTCCATCTACAATCTCGACGGCGCGCTGGCCGCCCAATACGGCACGCAGTTCACCGCCGCGCCCGAAGCCGCCACCAATCTCGGCCCGGTCCGGTTTCCGGCTGGGTTATCCGCGGTCTACTTTCTCAAGCTGGATCTGCGCGACAGCGCGGGAAAGCTCGTCTCCAGCAACTTCTATTGGCTCGCCCAACCCGATCATCGCGACGATCTGACGGCCCTCAATCAGCTTCCCATGGTGACCCTTGACGCCAAGGCCGTGCGCAAAGATCAAGGCGGCGAGCGCGTGGTGACAGTCACGCTGCACAATCCATCCCATAGCATCGCCCTGATGGCGCACCTGCAATTGAGGCGCAAATCGGGCCAGCGCGTCTTGCCCGCATATTACAGCGACAACTACGTGTCGCTCGTACCCAACGAAACCAGGACCATTACGATCAAAGCCGCGCTGAGCGATTTCAAAGGCGAGGGTGCACTGGTGGCGTTCGACGGATGGAATGTCACAGTGGCTCCGGCCTCGTTCAATGGTGTCGCCGTGGCGCCGAACATAGATACGCAGCCGGACCACTGGCCCAATACTGGACTGCCATTCCAGACGAGCGCACCGCGATAGAAGATCCGCAGCTGACGGCGCGGTCCATGGTGAATCTCGAAGTTCGCGAAAGCGCCGCTGGAATGCGATAAATGAGGGTTCGGCCGATCTCTTGCAGTTGCCGCGCGCCGATGCGGTATCGTTTCAGTGGAGGAGAATTTGATGCAAGCTGCGGAACTGACCGCTCCACGAACATTCCGGCTTACGGACATGCCGATTGAGAATCCCGGCCCCGGCGAAGTGCAGGTCCGGATCGAGGCCGTGGGCGTCTGCGGCTCCGATCTGCATGCCTACAAGGAGGGCGCAGTCGGCGGCACTCCCAACGTCTATCCTATGCTGCTCGGGCACGAGCCTTCGGGAACCATCGTCAAGACCGGAGCCGGCGTTGCAGGTCTGTCTGTGGGCGACCGGGGGGCGCTTGAGCCCGCGCTCTATTGCTATCACTGCGAGTTCTGCTTAAGCGGGCATCATAACGTGTGCGCGAATGTCCGCTTTCTCAGCAACCCTAACCTTCCCGGCTTCTTCCGCGAACGGATTAACTTACCCGCTATCAACTTTGTCCCTATCCCCGCCGAGATGGCGCTCGACGAGGCGACACTGCACGAGCCTCTCGCGATTGCCATCCATTCTCTTCGCCTGGCGTCGATCCGCCTGGGCGAAACCGTCGCGGTCTTCGGCGCAGGCCCCATCGGACTTTTGACGATTGCCTCGCTGCGAGCCGCCGGGGCAAGACGAATCTGGGCCGTGGAACCCCTTGCCCACCGCCGTGAGTTGGCCCGCGGCATCGGCGCTCATGCGGCGCTCGAGCCCGCGGAAGCTCTCCGGGAGATTCTCCGCGCCACTGGGCAACGCGGCGTAGACTGCGCCATCGACTGTGCAGCCGGTGAAGAGACTATGAGTCAAGCGATTCAGTTGGCCCGTAATGCTGGTCGCGTCGTGCTCACTGGCATTCCTTCATTGCCCTCCCTGTCGCTGGACGCCTCGGCCATGAGGCGCAAGGAGATCACTGTTTTTAACGTGCGCCGGTCGAATCACGAAACTCACGAGGCATTGCGTCTACTCCGCGAGCACCCCGAATGGTTCCGGCCGCTGCTTACCCACAAAAGGCCGCTCGAACACATCGATGAAGCCTTCACTATAGCCAGCCAATATCTCGACGGTGTAGCGAAGATGACCGTCATACCTTAGTGATCATGGAGTAACCGGTTCCAGGATTGGCGCCTTGAACTCCAGGTATCGAGGGAAAGTACAACATGACCATAAGACAACGTTTCCAGACTAGTGACATCACACAGATCCTGCCGCGGGTATTGTTTCCCACGGTCGCATTCCTGCTGAGCTTCCTCATCGCTCCGGCTCTCAGCCGCGCGACCGATTATCCGCAAGCTCAGATTACAAATGGGCAGATCACGGCGACCCTCTACCTGCCGAATGCAAAGGATGGTTACTACCGCTCTACACGCTTCGACTGGTCAGGAGCCTTCCGCAGCCTCGAATTCAAGGGCCACAGTTTCGTTGAGCCTTGGTACGACAGCGTCGATCCCAAGGTGATCAACTTTGTCTTCCGGGGATCGCAGGTGGTGAACGGGTCGTGCGGCGCTCTTCAGGGCCCGGTGTACGAATTCCAGACTCCCCTGGGCTGGGGCAGCGCTCAGCCCGGCGGGGCCTTTATCAAGATCGGCGTCGGTGTGCTGCGCAAAACCGGAGAATCGTACAACCGCTTCTTCCCTTACCGGGTGCTGAATTCCGGCAAATGGACCGTCAACGTTCACAAGAGTTCGATCGCATTTCAGCAGGTGCTCTCCGATCCCGCCCTGGGCTACGCCTATGTCTACCGCAAAGTCGTGCGGCTCGTCCCGGGCAAGCCGGAGATGGTGATTGAAAGCAGCTTGAAAAACACCGGACAGCACGAAATCAAGAGCGACGTGTACGCCCATAACTTCACCACGATCGACCATCAGCCGCCGGGGCCGGATTACACAGTCAGTTTCCCGTTCCAGATTCAGCCGATGCAATTTCGCCCCCGCGCCGGCCGGCCAGCTGGCCAACCCACCACTCAACTCGCCGAAGCCAAGGGCAACAAGATCGTCTTCAACAAGGTGCTCACCGGCAGAGACCAGGCGGTGGTCTTCGTCCGCGGTTACAGTGACAGTCCCAAGGACAACCGAATCACGATTGTAAACAAGACGGCGGACGCAGGAGTCAGGATCAGCGGTAATCGTCCCCTCCTGAGGGAATTCATGTGGTCCATCCGGACAGTGCTTGCCGTCGAAGCCTACGTCGCCATTGACGTCCAACCCGGCGCGGAGTTTACCTGGAAGAATACCTACGAGTACTACACTTTGCCCGCAGGCAAATAGCTGCGTTTCTTGCCACTCACGTCAGTGCTGCGGCAGGAGATAAACCTCTTCCGGCCGCACGATAAAGAAAGAGAATAGGTAGCTGCCACTCGGCTCGGCGCCTCCGCGCGACAGAGCTTATCCCCCAAGGCTGCTGGGCGCCAAAGGGGGGGCAGGATGATCGTGCCGGAAGCAGCACCCCCAGGCCCAGCCTCGGAAAAGGTCGGCGGACGCAATTGCTAGTCTTGGGTTGCACCTATTCTAGAGCCGCCCTAGTAACTTCTCACCCACTCCGTGATCGAGCGCACTCCAACCCCGCTGGGACCTTTGGCGATGTAGGGGCGGGAATCCTCCACCCAGGCAATGCCCGCAATGTCGAGATGGATCCAGGGGGTGTCTTCGGCAAAAGCGTGCAAAAACTCGGCCGCGGTAATGGCTCCGCCCCACCGCCCTCCGGTGTTCTTGATGTCTCCGATCTCGGACTTGATCATGTCGGCATATTCCTCGCCCAGCGGCAGCCGCCAGAACTTTTCGCCGCTGACGGACAGCACCGTCTCGAATTTCCCGTAGGTGGGATCATCATTCGAGAATGCGCCCGCGTTCACCATGCCCAGTGCCACCACACACGCTCCGGTCAGCGTGGCCGCGTCGATGAGGTGGGTCGCTCCCAGTTGCTTGGCGTAGGCGAGGCCGTCTGCCAGCACCAGGCGGCCTTCGGCGTCGGTGTTGATGATCTCGATGGTCTTGCCCGACATTGCCGTCTGCACGTCGCCGGGCTTTTGCGCCTTGCCGTCAGGCATATTTTCGGCCGCACAAACAATGCCAATCACCCGCACTTTGGGCTTGAGCAAGGCGATGGCGCGCATGGCGCCGATCATGGCCGCGCCGCCCGCCATGTCGTACTTCATCTTCTCCATGTTGTCGGAGGGCTTGATGGAGATGCCGCCCGTGTCAAACGT
>JAKABE010000204.1 GCA_021801945.1 Acidobacteriota bacterium | reverse complement strand
AGTTTCACCAACTTCGTCAAGGGCGTCGACGCCGATCGCGCCTGGTTCTGCACCGACAAGGGCCTTGCCTACTACGACGGCATCAACTGGGCCGTCTACACACCGTCGATGACCATCGGCAAGCCTGAGATGACCGTGCGCGACCGTGCCGGCAACATTACCCACATTCCAGTAACCACCGCGCCCGCCAACAACTACACGCTGGGCATCGACTTTCAAGGCCGCGATATCTGGGTCGCCACGGCCGGAGGTCTCAGCCACGGAATTTACGAACCACAACCCTAAGGAGCCATCGCCATGAGTGCTTTTGCCGAACTTCTAGAAACTATCGCTCATACCCCTATCGACAAGCGCGCCATCGCCAATCACAGCGTGCTCAACGAAGCCTATTGCTACGCCAAGCCGAGTTCGTTTTCACGCGGCATGAGGATCGACCTCGGCAGCGTGACCATCCTGCTCATCTCGGGCACCGCCTCGATCGATGAGTACGGGAACAGCGTCCACATCGGCGACTTCCGCGGGCAGATGCGGCGCACCTTTGCCAACATCGGCGGTCTGCTTGCCAGCGAAGGCTGCACTTGGCACGACATTGTCCGCACCACCTGCTACCTCCGCGACATCGAGCGCGATTACGAAGCCTTCAATGAAGAGCGGACCGCATTCTATAAAGAACAGGGCCTCCATCCACTTCCGGCCTCTACCGGGATTCAGGCCATACTCTGCCGGCCTGAGCTCCTCATCGAAATCGAGGCCATTGCGATGTTCCGCACGAACAAGGCAGCAAACACCAAGGAGTAGCAACCATGCGCAATGGATGGTGGTTGGCGGCGGCCTGCGTTTGCGCCGCAGCGATCGCATTCGGGCAAAAGCCGGTTCATCCGCCGGCCCAAAGCTCCGGCCAAGCCACGCACGTCTGCGCATGTGGCGCTCATCCGCCTGCCCCCCCGCCGGCTCGCACCGTGGTGCCGTATGCGAATGAGCCGGAGGACATGCGCCCCTACGCCAAGTTCGTCACGCCCTATGCCCTCAACTACACCCAACCGACAATCTGGAGCGGCCCCGGACGCAACCAGCCCGATCCCAAGGGCATCACCGAGGTCCGCATCGGCTTTCTCGGCCCGGTCCTGCCGCAGGATCCCGACCACGACTTCGGCCAGCGCATGTTGCACGGCGCGCAATTGGCAATCGAAGAAGCCAATGCCCACGGCGGATATGGCGGCAAACCCTTCCGCCTCATGATCCACGACGACTACAACAACTGGCAGGAAGGCGCTGTCTCCGGCAGCGACCGCCCCACCGATCCCGCCATCTGGGGCGCCGCCTCCGACGAAGCCGTCAAAATGATCTACGACGACAAGGATTGGGCCATCCTCGGCTCCTTCAGCTCCGAGTCCACCCATATCGCGCTCCGCGTGGCGCTCAAAGCCGAAATCCCGATCGTCAACTCAGCCTCCACCGATCCCACCATCCCCGAAACCTCCATCCCCTGGTTTTTCACTGTTCTGCAGGACGACCGCGTACAGAGCTACACCCTGGCGCGCCGCATTTACACCGAACTCGGCCTTAAGCGCGTCGCCATTCTGCGCGTGAACAATCGATACGGACGAATGGGCGTGCCCGAATTCCGCGACGCTTCGCGGCGCCTGAGCCATCCCGTCGTCATTGAACAGAAATTCATGTCCGGCGCCACCGATTTCACCCGCCAGTTGCGGGTCATCCAGGAATCCCGCGCCGACGCCATCGTGCTCTGGACCGGAGAAATTTCCGCCGCTCTCATCCTCAAGCAGATGCGCGCCCTGGGTATGAACCAGCGCGTCTTCGGCTCTTCCCGCACGCTCGGACCCGATCTCCTTGCCAATGCCGGCCCCGCCGCCGAAGGCTTCGAAGCTGTCTTTCCTTACGACCCCACCCGCAACGACCCGCGCTGGCTCGATTTCAACCGCCGCTTTGAAACCCGCTTCCGCGAGCCACCGGATCAGTTCGCCTCACTTAGCTACGACGCCACGAACATTCTGCTGGATGCCATCTGCAAGGCCGGCCTCAACCGCGTCCGCATTCAGGACGCGCTCGATGACACGCTCCGCTATGACGGCGTGACCGGGCACATGGTCTTCGATCCCAACGAGAAAAACACTTCGCCCATGTACATCGGCACCGTCCACGGCGATGCCATCGCCTATCGCCTCGCTCCCATGGAAGAAGAACCGCGGGCAACGCAATCCGCCGCTCCGCAACCGCCCTACGCGCGCATCGCAGCCACCGATGTTTCTTACCACGGTCCCTCGCGTCCCAATCTCCCGCCCGGGGCCATCCACGTCGTGCTCTTCGGCCCGCAGGCCAATCGACTCGCTCGATCTCCCGCTTTCCGGTCGCAGTTGGCGCGCGCATCGAAAGACGGCCGTCCCTGGCTTCTCCTGCCCGTCAACAGCGACCAGCAGTGGGGCGCCGCTTCCACCCAGCTCGTCCACGCCCTCTGGGACGAGCACGCCTTCGCTGTCATCGCCCTCGATCGCAACGCCGCTCACCTCTCGGAGCAGCTCGCGCTGAAATCCTTTGTCCCGGTTGTTGCCATTTCCAACGACAAAACTCTCACTTCAGCCGGCGTTCCCTGGATCTTCCGCCTCCCCGATGGAACGCCGCCGGCGACTGCACTGCAGATCCTCCGGTCGGCCGAAGCGCGCAGCGGCCCCAACCCGCAGCAGGCCAGAAACGTGCTCGCCTCCGGATCTCCAGTTTCCGGCCTCGCCTTCCTCCCCACCGGCGACCCGCGCGGCCGCTGACCCTCGCCAACGTTTCGCGCTGCTCCTCGTGGGCCCCGGCGATCGCAGCGATGCTCGGCTTCCATACAGCCGTCAACGATCGTTCCCGGGAAAATTGTGCTTCTCATCCATTCCCTCTGCAGGCCCGCATATCATAATATCGAGATCGCGTTTCGACGGCATCCAAGGCAAAGGCAACGCGGCCAACGGAAAGCACTGATCCTGCGCAATGTTCACAGAAATCCGCTCGATCGTCGGGGAGCCTCTACCTATGTTGCAATCGACCTCTTTGCCTCTTGGCAACCGCGCCCTACCCGAGGAGCGCCTTCTTGAAAAGGCGCTCGGGATTCGTCTCTTCGAGGAGCGTCTTTTAAAGCTATTCAGCGAAGGCCGGCTCTTTGGAACCGTCCACACCTGTATCGGGCAGGAGTGGACCGGTGTAGCTCTTGCTGAGCATCTCCGCCCGGCCGATACTCTTTTCAGCAATCATCGCTGCCACGGCCATTACCTGGCTCGCACCGGCAATTACACCGGCCTTTTCGCCGAGATCATGGGTCGCGAGGCCGGCATATGCCGCGGACGCGGCGGCAGCCAGCATATCTGCCACGGCAATGTCTTCAGCAACGGTATCCAGGGCGGGATTGTACCCGTCGCCGCCGGCATCGCCCTCGCCAAGAAGCTCCGCGGCTCGGACGACATCTCCGTGGTCTGCATAGGCGACGGTACGCTGGGCGAGGGTGTTCTTTATGAGAGCTTGAATCTCGCCTCCATCTGGAGCCTGCCCCTCCTGGTGCTGCTCGAAAACAATCTATACGCGCAAAGCACTTCCCAGGTACAGACACTAAGCGGCTCTATTGAGGCACGCGCCGAGGCCTTCGGCATCCGCACCCTCCGTGCCGATAGCTGGAACCCCGCAAACCTCATCGAGACCGTGCGAGAGGCGGTCGGCTACGTCCGCGGCGAGACCCGCCCCCTCTTCCTCCGCGGCGACACTTACCGCCTCATGGCGCACTCCAAGAGCGATGACAATCGCGATCCCGCCGAGGTAGAGTCCTATCGTCAGCGAGATTTACTGCATCTGGCAAAGTTGCAGCAGCCCGACGTCATGAGCCGCATCGAAATGGATCTTCTGGCGCGCCTTGATGCTTACGTCGATGATGCGGAAAGCTCACCCTTTGGTAGCATCGAAAACGAAAATGACGCAGAGCCCCCGATTACATGGCAGGCCACGGGGTTCAAGGGCGGCGAGCGCGTCGTAAACCGCATTTACGCGGGTCTGCGCGCGGCTCTCGAGCGTGATGATGACGTTCTGCTCATCGGCGAGGATATCGAAGGGCCATACGGCGGTGCCTTTAAGGTTACCCGCGATCTGAGCCAGCTCTTCCCAGGCCGCGTGCGAAACACGCCCATCAGCGAACTGGGCATCACTGGCATGGGCAATGGCCTTGCCTTGGCCGGCATGCGTCCTGTTGTCGAGATCATGTTCGGCGATTTCGTCATGCTCGCCAGCGATCAGTTCGTCAACCACGCCGCCAAGTTCAGCTTTATGTATGCCGGCCAGGTGCAAGTGCCCTTGGTGGTGCGCACGCCCATGGGCGGCAAGCGCGGCTACGGCCCCACCCACAGCCAGTCGCTCGAAAAACACCTGCTCGGCGTTCCCGGAACACGTGTGCTCGCCCTCCATCATCGCTTCGATCCCGCCGAGGTCTACGATCGCCTGCTCGGGGATCGCCTTCCCGCGCTGCCCACCCTGGTGGTCGAAAACAAGATTCTCTACGGCGAAAGGGCTTCCCCTGATGCGGTGGAAGGCTTTAAGTGGTTCCACAGCAGTCACGATTTTCCTATCAGCTACATGCGCGCCGAGGCCCGGCCCGACGTCACCATCGTCTGTTACGGCGGCATGCTCCCCGATGCAGAAAAGGCTGTAGAGCGCCTGTTTGTGGAGCACGATCTGGTGGCCGAGATAGTGTGTCCCATGCAGCTCTACCCTTTGCAGAAAGAGGCCATGCTGCCCCTGGTACAGCGCAGCGGCCGCCTGCTGCTGGTTGAGGAAGGGCATGGCTTTTGCGGCGTCACCGCCGAACTTATGGCGGCTTTCTACGAATTGGATAGCGCGCTCGCGATGCGCAGGCTGCACTCGCCTCCGCAGCACATCCCCTCAGCCAAACCGCTCGAACAGAGCCTCCTGCCTGGCATGGAACGTATAGTGGAAGAAACCCTGGAGCTGCTGCGATGACGGAAGGCATTCCCATTGTGCTCGAACGCGACAACGTGAACGACGAGACCGTGACCTTGGTGAGGTGGTTTGCCGCCCCCGGCGACAAGGTGGAACTCGATGCCCTGCTCGCCGAAGTCGAAACCAGCAAAGCCAACCTCGAGGTCCATGCGCCCCAGACAGGCTACCTCGTTCAAGAATTTCCACAGGGCACGGAAATTCCCGTCACCGCGATTATCGGCTATATCGCAACCGAGGCTCCAGTGAGCCCCGTAGTGAACTTCACCGCTCCAGCTCCCCCTGTCAACGCTCCCTTCGTTCCTCAGGCAGCGCAGCCTTCAGCTCCAGGAGCCACAACTGCGGCGCCAAGGCAGTCGAAACAATCTTCCGGCCCCGCCGCGGTTCCCGACTTTCCTCCGGCAACTGAATACCGCCAGCGTTATTCACCGGTCGCGGCTAAGATGATGGAGAAGCACAGTATTCCGGCCTCCGCCTTTGCTGACAAGTCCGTGGTGCGCAAACAGGACATCCTCAATTACCTGAATCCGCTTCCTGTTTCAGCGCCCTCCCCTGCACATACTCCTCAGCTCCAGCGTTACCCGCTCGCGAAGATCGCGCAGCCCTGCCGCGAAGTGCCTCTCTCGAAGAGAAAGCGCAGCGAAGCCGCCAACCTCGCCGCCGGCATGGGAAACGCATTGGCCAGCTCCGTTTCGGTTACCTGCTTCACTCGCGGGCTCCGCCATATTCTCAAAGCCACACTGGGCAGCAACAACCCTTCCGGCGTCTTCGTCTTTGAAGTGAG
The DNA here is from genome assembly GCA_021801945.1 of Acidobacteriota bacterium. Next base: position 565 of record JAKABE010000204.1, on the reverse strand, counting down.
CCGGCTGCTGCGCAAGTACCCCGCGCTCAACGCAGTCTACCGCGAAGGCTCCATGCTGCAGTTTGAGGATGTGAACGTCGGCTTTGCCATGGACGACGGCCGTGGCCTGAAAGTCGCCGTGCTTCCCAACTGCGACCAAAAGCCGCTCTCCGGCATTTTGGAAATGCTGCACGAACTCTCCATCGCCTACGTGGAAGACAAACTCACGCCGGCGCAGATCGCCAATCCCACCTTTACGATCAGCGATCTCTCCGGCTTGGGCGTCTCGTCCTTTTTTCCCCTTATCAGCGACGGCCAGGGCGCCATCCTGGGTGTGGGTGGCGAACAATTCGCGCCGGGTAACCCGTACGGCTTCTATACACTGACTCTTACCTTTGACCATCAGCTCAGCGATGGTCGAACCGCCGCTCTCTTCCTCAACGACCTGAAGGAGCGGCTGGCGCACTACGAAACCACGGCGCCGGAAGTTCGCTCGGCGCTGGTCTGCCCGCACTGCTACCGCACCGCCGCGGAGCTGCGCGGCATTGGCGCGCACCTTGTTCAAATTGCCGGGGACGAGGGCTGC
>JAKABE010000203.1 GCA_021801945.1 Acidobacteriota bacterium | reverse complement strand
GACAAGTTGATGGCCTGGTGATGGTAATTCCGCTTGGATAATCCGTTGTAGCCCTTCCAGGCGTCGGTGCGAACCGCGCTTCCCGGCTCAACCGCGTATTCGACAAAGGGAATCAGACGGGCCGAGGAAACATCCGCACCCGTCGCAGACGCACGCGCCCAAAACCTATGGGGTCAAGCAGTTCCATGGCAATCACCACGATGAATCTCCGCTCTGCGCCACGGCCACGCGTACCCTGTGCCATGCCGCCCACAGGTCTCATCCACTTCGACCGTGCCCGAGAGTCTCTCGCGCGCCGGACGCACCATGGCCGAGCGCAATTTGCGCACCATCGTCCAGGCGGTCCGATCGCTGCCCAGACCCAACAATCGCTGCAAGCCCAGTGCGCTGATGCCATGCTTCTGGTTGGTCATGAACCAGAAAGCCGTAAACCAATCCGCCAAGGAAACGCGGCTGCGGTCAAAGATCGTTCCTGCGGTTACTGAGATCCTGCGAGCGCAACCGGAACATGCCCAGGAGCCATCGCCGAGCCGCTATCCCTTCTCGCCGGCGCATCCTGGACAGCGAAAACCCGCCGGCCAACGCAGCCGCTCCAGATAGGCAACGCACGATTGCTCGTCGGGAAACCACGCGCGAAACTGCTGACAAGTGCCCGGATAATCAGGATGATCCGACGCTTTTCGTGCATCAACCACAATATCTTGAGTCTACTGTGCTAAGGGAGCTACCCCACTCACAACCTTTGCGCTTGCGAGGGGTAATTTCCCGCAAAGCGGAGCGGGCGTTGTTCGCGCAGGAAGCTGAGTCCTTGCGGTCCCAGCGCTTTGCGGCAGAAATTGATCCTGTATTCGAGTCGATTGGCAGGTTCCGAATTCGGTCTTACACCCGCTTCGAGAGCTAGGAATCGTGGATTCAACTCGGCTTTGCCAGGCTTGCGCCTGGAGCTATCGTTTTTCGCCCGATTGGAGGGTTCTCAAGGCCAGCGAGCCTGATTGCCGAAATGAGTGACGCTGCGCTCGTGCTGTGACGGCGTGATTTGGTAATGCGATTCGGCCGAGTGCGGGTCCGGAGATCCGCGTTCCAGCGAGTCGGGAGAGCGGCTCTGAAAATACCCACTCCGTAACTTTGCGGAAACGGTGATCGAGGGGCGGGCGATCTCCCCGGCAATCCTCCTCCGCCCTTGCCCCACGCCTACCTTGCAGTGCGTTGAGTCTCCTTGATGAACGCCGCCGCGCGGTCATGGAGCTGCTTGCGGCATTCGTCGCGCACATAGGCCATGTGACCCGACTCGTACCAGTCATACTCGATGTTTTTGGCCAGCGACTGAGGAATGGGCAGATGCTTCTCCTCGTACATGGCTCCGAAGAAGGGCGTGGCCAGGTCGTAGTAGCCGCCGTTGACCATCACCTTGAGGTGGGGATTGGTCTTCATGGCGTCGGCCAGGTCCGTGCTGACGTTCAAGCCGGAGGCGGCGGAAAACATTCTGTGATGCCCCTGTCGCGTCATGTCCCAGCGAACGTTGCCAAAGATGGCCTGGGGCAGGTAGACCTGATCGGCGCCGTACTTCAGCGTGTTGCGCAGGTAGGAGTTGATTAGAGCCGTGTAGGCCGAGGAGATGGCCGCGCTCTGCGGATCGTACTCCGAGCCCTGGCTGAGGGGGTCGATGGTGGGGCCCAGGAATCGCGTATCGTAGCGCCCGGTGGTCATGTCCTGGGCGTCCGCGAAGGTCTTCTCAAACTCGCTGCCGGTTACGCGCAGGTCGGCCTTCAGGATGTAGGCCACCGGCAGGCCGGTGTAGCCGTGAATCTTTTCGGCCACCGACTGCTTTTCCGCGGCGCTCAGGTCAGCGCCCTCGGCCAGGGCGTGCATGTAATCGCCCAGGGCGAAGTCTTCAACCTGTTTGAGGAAAGGGGCGAGCTCGGGCGGTTGCGGAGAGAGTCTCTTGTGATACCAGGCGGTGGCCGCATAGGTGGGCAAGGCCAGGACGTAGGGCATGTCGCCGCGGTCCCCGACACCGGTGCTGATGGTGAAGTTGAAGATTTCGCCCAGCAGCATCACGCCGTTCAGGTCGATGTTGTAGCTGTTTTCCAGGTCATTGGCCAGCACTGCCGAGCGCGTGGTTCCGTAGCTTTCGCCGAACAGGTACTTGGGCGAGTTCCAGCGGTTGTATTTGGTCAGGAAGCGGGAGATGAAGCGGGCGAAGGCCCCGGCGTCCTCGTCCACGCCCCAGAAGGCCTTGCCGGCATCTTTGCCTGCCAGGCGGCCAAAGCCCGTGCCGGGCGCGTCGATAAATACCAGGTCGCTTGCGTCGAGCAGGCTATAGCGATTATCGACCAGCTTATAGGGCGCTCCGGGCAGGTGGGTGTCGCCGCTGGTCTCCACGTACTTCGGTCCCATCGAGCCCAGGTGCAGCCACATGGTCGAGCTGCCCGGCCCGCCGTTATAAAAGAACGCGACGGGCCGGTCGTCGGCCCTTACGCCGGCCTTGAAGTAGGCCACGTAGAACATGTGCGCCACGGGAGGCGCATCGGCCGGATTCTTGGGCGCCGAGAGCGCGAGTTGGCTGCCCGGCAGCGGCTTTCCGTCGGGGCCGAGCTGCGCATCCTCCGCATCCGTAGCTCCTACGGTGATGATGCCGGCGACGGCGGTATAGGCGATGCGTTGCCCGGAGACTTCAACCGAGCCCGTGGTGATCGAGTCGGCGGGTAGGGGACCTTGCGACGCGGCTTCCGCAGGCGCAGGCTGGGCGGCGGGTTTTTCCATCGCGGCCTGCGAAAGAGCGGGCCGCGTGGTAAGCGGCGGCACCAGAAGAAGTGCCGCAAGACGGAGGAGGTTGCGCATAAGCCAACTCCCAGAAAGATTTTTGGGGAAAGGAAATTATAGTCTATGGGTCGAAGCGCGCGCTGACTCGGGGAGCAGACCAGCTTGCGGGGTAAGAGCTTCAGCCCGCACGTTAATTGAGCGCAATGAGTGCAGGCCTCAGTCCCGGAAGACGGATTCTCTGCAAAGTTCCGTGCCTCCGCAAGCCTGAATTCCTGGCCTAAGACAAAGGCGCGCAATTACGATGGGGTCAGCACATATATTGCCCGTCGAGGAGGCACTGCGATGACAACCAGCAGCTTGATTCCGCGCATGATCGAAGTGAGGAGGAGCTTTCCGCCGTCGAAGCCGCTGGATATTCCGGCGCATGTCCGCGAGCGCTTTGCCGCGGCGGGCCTGCGGGAGCGCATCGCGCCGGGAATGCGGATCGCGGTGGGCGTGGGGAGCCGGGGGATCGCCAACCTGAGCACGATTGTGAAGGCGGTGCTCGATGTGCTGGCCGATGCGGGTGCCAAGCCATTCATCATCCCGGCGATGGGCAGCCATGGCGGGGCTACGCCGGAAGGACAGACGCACGTTCTGGCCAGCTACGGCGTCACGGCGGAGGCGATGGGTGTGCCCATCAAGGCCGGCATGGAGGTGCGCAAGATCGGCGAGGTCTTTGACGGGCGCGATGTCGTCTTCAGCGCGGAGGCGCTGGAGGCCGATGCGGTTGTGCCCATCAACCGCGTCAAGCCGCACACCGATTTTCAGGGCGATTACGGCAGCGGCATTCAAAAGATGCTGGCCATCGGCTTCGCCAAGCAGGAGGGCGCCAACCTTGCCCACCGCGCAGCGGCCTACGAGGGGCACTATGCGGTCATCCGCGAGCATGCGCGGGTGGTGTTGGACGCGGTTCCGGTACTTTGCGGCGTAGCCATCGTTGAGGATCAGCACCATGAGACGGCCGAGATCGAGGTGCTGCCGCGCGATACGATTGTGAGCGGGGAAAAGCGGCTGTTTGCGCGGGCCACCGAACTTTTGCCTCGGCTGCCGCTCAAGGAGATTGATCTGCTGATCGTAGACGAGATGGGCAAGGAGATCAGCGGCACGGGCATGGACACAAACGTGATCGGCCGCGAAATAACCGGCTACTCCTCCTCGCTGCGCGCCGAGGATCGTTGGCCGGTTAATAGCCATTCGATTCTGATCCATCGCATCCTGGTTTGCAGTCTGACCGAAGCCACGCAAGGCAATGCTACGGGCCTGGGTCTTGCCGACTTTGCCACTACGCGCCTGGTCGAGGCGATCGACCGCCAGTCCACGTACATGAATGCGCTCACCTCGCTAGGAGTGCTGACGCCCAAGATTCCCATATACTTCGAAACCGACCGCGAGGCCATCGAACAGGGTTTGGCGACGCTGGCTTCTCGCCATCCGGAGCATCTGCGGGTGGTGCGCATCGCGAACACGCTGCAGCTGGAGCGGCTTTTGGTGTCAGAAAGCTGCGCCGGGGAACTCAAGGGCCGCCCCGGCGTGACGCTGGCGGACAAGCCAGAGTCCATGCGATTCGATTCCTCCGGCAACCTCTTGCCGTTCTGAATCTTAGCCGAATGACGGTGGATCGCTTCCGGGACAGTGACCAGTGGGAGATGAAAATGCCCACTTACGGTACGCGCATTCTCCGGTGGGCTCTTGCACAGGCCCTATCTTGTCCGGCATTTCCGGACAAGATAGGGCCCGCGCTTTACCGGGTCACAATGACCTCGGAGACGCTGTCTTTGGCCAGGAACTGGCGGTGCCCCGACCATCCCGCAAACAGCCGCTCGATGCTGCGGTTGGTAAAGGCGCGCTGCAGGGGGAATTGCTGGGTCAACTGCATCTCGACATCGTCGCCCGCGGTGACGTGGAAGCGGCAGCGCACCGACTCCTCGCTTTCCATGCGGGTGTGGAAAAAGGCCAGAACCTGGCCGCCGGGATTCATGGCCGAGAATAGCCGGAGCACCACCGGCGCTACCAGCGGTTCGGGCAGGTAGTCGAGCGCCGTCCATAGCAGCACCACGTCGAAGGTCCGGCCAGCAAAGTTCAGGGATTGTTCGAGAAAGCCTTCGATGTTCCAGATCGCGTTGCCATCCTCGCCGGCGCTTGTCTGCCAGTTTCCGGTGTAGGCATCGTGAACCAGGTCAGTGAGGAAAAGGCTATGGCCCAGGCTGGTCAGATAGTTGATGTTGGCGGGCGAGGTGTAGCCGGTGTCAATAATACGCAGCCCCGGCCCGGCCTCGAGGCGCTTGCGCAGGACCGCCCATGCACCGGAGTGGCGGGGAATCCTAGGCCCGTGCAGACCAGGGGTGGAAGGGGCGGAACCCTTGATTTGCTTTTTGTCGAACCAATCGCTCAGCAACCCAAATCCCTCGTGCAGCCGGAGAAATCATGATGTAGCAGGCTGGCGCGGAGCAGCTCAGTAAGCGACTCCGGTCTGGGGCGCGCTGGCGCTTTCCGGTGCCTTGGCCACGGCCTGCGTCAAGTCCACCTTGCCGCGGAAGACAGCATTGTCTTCGACGGCCAACCGAAGGGCCCGGATATTGCCCTCGACCGTGCAACCGGCGCGCAGTTCCACCCTGCCAGTGGCCATCACGTTGCCATGAACGTGCCCCAGAATCAATACGTCCTTGGCGGAAAGGTCGGCGGCCACGTTGGCGTTGGGTCCAATAGTGAGACGGCTCTCGGATAGGGTCACGATCCCCTCCACCCGGCCATCCACAATCAAATCTTCGCTGCCTTTCACTTCGCCGCAAATGACTACGGTTTTGCCAATGCGTGCGGGCGCGTTCTCCACTGCCATTGTTTTTCTTCCTTCCGAGGGCATGAACCAAGCCCTCCCCGCAATATACGCAACCGGGCCGCATGGCTTCAATCAAAGAATCCCACCAGCGGCTCCGGCGTCTAAGATTTCATGAACCGTAGCGGGGTTGCGATAGCGGTGCGCGGCCTTTTCTTTCTGTTCTGCTTGCTTTTCTTGTCCGTGCCCGGCCGCGGTCAAGCTGCGGCGCCAGGCTCCGGCTTCCTCACGCCGGCGCGGGCGCACGATCTGGTGGCCCGCGCGCTCGCCAACGAAATCCGGGCCACAGAGAGCCCCGGCCCCCCCATGAGCTTCTGGCTGCGCAGGTCGACGCCGCGGCTCACCACCACTAAAAAGATCGTGGAAACCAGCGAAGGCGACGTGGCCCGCCTGATCTCCGTCAACGGCAAGCCGCTGGACGCGGCCGCAGAACAAAGGGAGGCGGCGCGGCTCGTGGGGTTGCTGAGCGATCCCAGCCGGCAGATGGATCGCAAGCAGAGCGAGGACGCCGACACCGCCCGTGCGCTCAAGGTGCTGCGGGCGCTGCCCACCGCCTTTCTCTATCAGTACACCGGATCAGGCGGGGGGCCAGCCGGCGAGCTGGAGAGATTCACCTTCAAACCCAACCCTGCCTTCAATCCCTCTGATATTGAGCTGCACGTGCTCACCGCCATGACTGGGGACCTATGGATTGATCCGGCGGCGGAGC
>JAKABE010000202.1 GCA_021801945.1 Acidobacteriota bacterium | reverse complement strand
AATACTTATGGATTACCCGGATAAGAGTGTGACATTCGCAGAGCGCGAATTAGGGGATCAAAGGTCATTACGAGCTATTGCTAGTAATACAGATGTCCCATAAGGAACTTATGAGGATTATCAAAAGAATTTCGGCCGGGTACGCAAGGGCCCTATGCATTGCGGATTTGCGAGGGAATAGGAGGCTCTCGAGGAGGATTCGTCGTGCGGCGCATTGCTTTGCGCTCGCCATTCATGAAGATGGAATCAATATCCTGATAGAATTTTGTTGTTATCTCTAGTTGCCCGAGTGGGGTCATGCAGATGTGTTCTTTCCGGAATGTACCCCTGTCTCGTGAAACGGAAGCAATGCCTGGCCCGCTGTCGTTTGCGCGCCTCAATGCGTGGTGCTGGGTCCTGTAAGGGCATCGTGAATCAGGAAAGTGGGGAACGATCTGGCTGCAAGCTTCAACTCCGTGCGTTCCTATACGGTTGGCGCCTGGGAACATGCTTTGCCGCGGCCGTTGGCGTTCGCGTTCGAGTGTGCGTTAGGCATGGCGGCCGTCGCGACGGTGGCTTTGGCTGCGTACGAGTTCAGTGCGTTGTTTGCTGTGGCCGTGCTGCTTTACCTGCTCATCGTGGCTCTTGCAGCTTATTTTTGGGGATTTTGGCAAGCGCTGATCCTATCTCTCTCGGCATCTGCGGTTCATAGCTATCCTGCGATTCGACAGCAGGAAGCCGCCCCGGCCACGATCGCCGTCAATTTGATTGAGCTGCTGGCATTTGTACTAACGGCGCTCGCTATGAGCCGCCTTTCGGCTCGGCTCGCCAGCCACGCGCGCGAAGCCAAATCATGGGGCGCGCAGATGCACGACCTCTACGAGTTCACCCGGCGGACGATACGGTTGGATCTCCAAGTCGAGCCCGGCCTCCAGTTAGCGGGGCTGATCCACGACATCTTTGCTCTGGATGCGGTGGCCATCTTCGACGCGGATCTGCACAGGGTCTATCAAGCGGGTTACTGGAGCGCGGACCCGCAGGAGTTGGCGCAGAACGTCTACTACTTTGAAACCTCGGACGATGATCGGGCCACAGGCCTGGGCCGGCGCGTGGTCCGCCTGGGCGCCGCGCCCGTGGGCAGCGTCGTAGTCCGCGGCGAAACCAGCCCCCTGACCAATAGCGCTATTGCCTCGCTGGTCGCCATCACCTTCGACCGCTATCGCGCTTTCGCCAATGAGAGCCGCATCGAAACGGAGCGCCGGACGGAGCAGTTGCGTGCCACGGTGCTGGACAGTCTGGCGCACGCCTACAAGACGCCGCTTACGGCCATCCGCGCGGCTTCCACCGGCCTGACGGAGATGGGGCACCTGACGGCGGGGCAAGCGGAGTTGGTGGCGCTTATCGATGAACAGGCCGGTCTGCTCAGCGAGTTAACCGCACGGCTGTTGACCACGGCGCGCCTGGACGGAGACGAAATTACCATCCATGCCTCGCCCGTCGGCGTGGCGCCCATGATCGATGAAGTACTGACTAGTCTTAAGGACCGCTTGGCAAGCATGAAGGTAGTGGTCGATCTCGCCGACGAGAACATGGTGCTCTGCTGCGACCGCGGACTGATGATCATGTTGCTGACTCAGTACATCGACAATGCCTGCAAATATTCCATTTACGGAACCACCGTGACCATCCGTGTCTCGCTTGTCAACCGGGAGGCGGTCTTTTCCGTGCACAGCTTTGGGACGGTGATTCCGATTGCCGATCGTGAGCGCATTTTCGATCGCTACTATCGTTCCTCGACCACTTCCAACCGCGCATCCGGCACCGGGATCGGCCTTGCCGTGGCCAAGCGTGTGGCGATGATTCACGGCGGATATGTGTGGGCCACCAGCCACGAACAAGAGGGGACGACGTTCTTTGCGGCCATCCCCGCCACTACCGTTGAAGAAGGAGATCTCCAATGAACCAGCCTGCCATCCGAGTCCTTGTCACCGACGACGAGCCCGCCATTCGCAGGGCGCTGCGGCCTCCGCTCATGGAGTTGGGCTTTCAGGTGGCGGAGGCTTCCCGCGGCGAGGAGGCGCTGCAGGCGCTGCGCGCCGGTGTCTACGATGCGGTCTTGCTCGATATGAATATGCCCGGCCTCGGAGGCCTTGAGACCCTGCGCCGCATTCGCGCCATGGCGCCGAAGCTGCCCATCCTGATGCTCACTGTGCGCGACCAGGAAGAGGACAAGGTCGAAGCCCTCGAGCTGGGCGCGGACGACTATGTGACCAAACCCTTTAGCACCCGCGAGTTGGTGGCGCGCATTCGTGCCGCAGTGCGCCGTGTGCGCGCTCCCGAGCGGCCCGAGGACGCCCCCATCGAAATCGGAGAAATCCGCCTGGATCCGGTGAAGCGCATTGTCACCAAGCGGGGAACGCCGCTACACCTTACGCGCAAGGAGTTCGACATCCTCCACTGCCTGATGAGCCGGGCCGGCCGCGTGGTGACCTACGCCAGGCTGCTCACCGCGGTGTGGGGCGCTGACTGCCGCGAGGAGGTCGAGTACCTGCGAACCTTTGTCCGCCAGCTGCGCAAAAAGATTGAGGATGATCCCTCCGCTCCTGTTTATTTGCTCACTGACGTGTACGTCGGCTACCGCTTTGCCGACGCGCAGATGCTCCCGGAGGCAGCTGGTGAGTCACGGGAAGAGGCGCCCGTACGAGCCATTGATTGACAGTTTCCAATTCACAAGTTTGAACGCTGAGGCCGGGGAACGCTCCGCACGGCAGGTTGCGCGAGGTTGCCCGGAGGTAGGAAACGGGTGCTGTTCAAGACGCATCCAGCGATCAGGTAAGAATTGCACGATGTGTAAGTTTTTCCTAGGCTTATGGATGCCTGACGACGAAATGGGTCCCCCCCTCGCGCCCGCTCCGATGGCATAATCATGTCTTTTTTCTTAGAATTGCAGATAGGGTCGCTGTGCCAAAGGTCATTTGGCATCAGATGTGCGTACTATTTGGCGCAGGCGTCGTAGAGTGCATGGCCTTTGCGCTCCCGCCTTGCTGTTTGGGGGCACGAATCAAAAAAATCAGGGGGGACTGGGTGCAAGGAAAAGGTGTAGCCAATTTCTGCCTTACGGGGGCTATCACGGCGCTGCTCGACGTTGCGGGCTGGGCGCAGTTGTTCCTTTCCCGTCCGCGCCGGGCCAACAATTCCTTTTCACGCCGCATGTTTGGGTTCGGTAATTTCGGGCAGGGGTTGGTCCGCTTCCATCGTTTGCGTGCGGCGTGCGGACTGCTGCTGTTCGCCGCTCTGGGAGCTGGATTCGCCGCTGCGCAGGTCTCTCAACTGCAGGGGCCGGTTTCCCCTCCGAACGCCTCGCCCTCTCAGCCGCAGCCAAAGATGCTCATCACTTTGGCTCAGGCGGAGCAGATGGCGCTCGCTCACAACCAGACGCTCCAGGCGGAACTGACTCTAGTCTCGCAAAGCAAGGCGAACGAGATTACAGCCGGGTTGCGGCCGAACCCGGTTTTTGGTACTGACGCTCTGTTTCTTCCTGTCTTTTCGCCAAGCAACTTCACCGCAACCAACCTGAGCAACAACATCGAGTTCGATGCCGGCGTAAGTTACGACTTTGAGCTATACGGCAAACGGCCGGCCCGAATCAGGGCTGCGCGGGCCGCCACGGCCGTCACATCGTCGCTGGTGAGCGACAGCGAGCGTGTCTTGCGCTACGACGTAGCCGAGCAGTTCGTCAATGTGCTTTATTCGGAATCGAATCTGCGCTTTGCCAAGCAGGATCTGGCGACCTTTGACAAGAGCCTGAACATCAGCTCAAGGCAGTACCAGGCAGGCAGCATCAGTCAGGGAAGCCTCCTAAAGCTCCAGCTGCAGCGCCTGCTGTTTCAGACCGACGTGACATCCGCCGAAGTTTCCGTTATTCAGGCCAAGGATAATCTGCGGCAATTGATCGGCTTTTCGGTTCTTCCCCAGGACTATGACGTGATTGGGCAATTGCAGGTCAGTGACCCGCATCGCACCCTGCTGGATTTGGAAGCTGAGGCGCTGCGGAATCGTCCTGATTTGCAGGCGTCGCGGCAGGGCATCACGGCAGCGCAAAGCCAGCTTCACCTGGCCAAGGCATACGCTCATCCTGACCTCGACACCACCGTGGATTATACGCACCTGTATGAATTGAATAACCTGAGCGCTTATGCCACGATCGGGATTCCCATCTTCGATCGGAACCAGGGCAGGATAGCCCGCAGCCGCGCACAGATTATCCAGGCGCAAGATCAGGAAGAGGCCGCCCAGCAACTTGTTCTCACGCAGGTGCGCAGCGCATACGCGCAGGAGCAAAGCGCGCTGGAGGTAGTGAGTCTTTATCGCTCCGGCTACCTGAAGGAGGCGCAGCAGTCGCTGTCGATCAGCGAATATGCGTACCTGCGCGGCGATACGAGCCTATTGGATTTTCTGGATGCCGAGCGCAGCTACCGAACGACGGAGCTGAATTATCGCAGCGCCCTGGCCCAGGCAATGCTTTCCGAACAACGAGTAGAGGAGGTCGCAGGTAGATAAATGGGTAGGTAGGTGGTACAGGAGGTCATAGTCATGCCCATGCGACCTGGAAAGGTACTTCAATCATGAAGCAGAAACAATATCTGATAAATCCCCTTCTTGCTGCGCGATTCCTCGGCGGTATGCGCCGGTGGCAGCGCAATTGCGCCTTGGGTATCGTTTTGTGCGGCCTGGGCTCCAGCCTGACAGGATGCGGCCATGCATCGAGCGCAGAGAACATGACGAAGGCGCATAAAGCCCAGATCGTCGAAGTGTCATCGGGCGGCGAGACCATTTCGCTCGATCCATCCACGGCAAAATCCTTCAAGCTGGCGCGCACAAAGACGATTATGTTGGCGCATCAATTTTCGGCTCCCGGAGTCATTGCGCCTGACGTCAGCCGTACCGTAAGTGTGTTCTCGCTTGCCAACGGCTTTGCGGTGCGCGTACCCGTGCAACTGGGCCAGCAGGTATCAAACGGACAGGTGCTGGCTGTCGTTGACAGCCCTGATTTAGCCAAGGCAATCAGTGCCTACGAAACCGCAAAAGCGCAGCTCCAACTCACCGGGAAAGAGCTAACCCGGGAGGAGAATCTGTACCAGCATGGAGCTGCTCCGCGCAAGTCGCTGGAACAAGCACAATTTGCCGAACAGCATGCGCAGATCGACGAGCAGACCGCGGCGCGGCAGATACAGATTCTGGGCGGCGATCCGAAATCGCCTTCGCCGCTGGTGACGGTGCGCGCTCCCTTTGGCGGGACCATTCTCAAACAGCAGATATCGCAAGGAGAGGCGGTTGAGAATGACTACCTCTTTCAAATTGCCGATCTTTCACGGGTATGGGTCTTGTGCAGCCTCTACGAGAATGACCTGTCGCGAGTGCACGTGGGAGACTCGGCGCGCGTGGAGATCTCGGCTTATCCGAATCTGAAACTGGAGGGACGAGTGAGCAATATATCCCGCATCCTCGATCCCGCCACGCGTACCACACAAGTACGCGTCGTTCTCGATAATCCCCAGGGCCTGTTGAACCCCGGCATGTTCGTGACCACGCAATTCGCCTCCATCCAAAAGTCGCCGCACGTGCTGGTCCCGGTCACAGCGCTGTTTCAACTTCAAGATCAGTTCTGGGTGTTCGAGCCTGTGAAACCCTCGGTATTTCGCCGGGTTCCCGTGACGGTAGGTGCCGTTGCGATACCGGGCTGGCAGGTCGTCACACAGGGGCTGCAAGCGAACCAGACCGTAGTCGCCAACTCATTGGAATTTTCGGCAGTGGCATCGATGCAGGATTAGCGGCGGCATGACGCTGCCGAGGATATAAATTATGATTCAAAAAATCGTCGATGCCGCTCTTCGCCAGCGCTTTCTAGTGCTCTCGATTGCCGTATTGCTGCTGGCTTGGGGCGCGATCTCTTTTCATGAGCTGCCCATCGAAGCCTATCCGGATGTGGCGCCGCAATGGGTACAGGTGATCACGCAATGGCCTGGCCATGCGCCGGCCGAGGTGGAAAAGCAGATCACCGTCCCCATTGAAACTCAAATGAACGGAATCCGGAATATGACCTACATGCGTTCGCACACCATGTTTGGTCTTTCCGTGGTAACCATGACCTTCAGCGAGAATTCCAACGACCTATGGAACCGCGAACAGGTTTTGGAGCGCCTTTCGAACGTTACGCTTCCGGACAACATCACGCCATCGATCGGGCCCGATTACAGTCCGGTGGGGCAGATCTACTGGTACACGCTCAGAAGCACAAATCCACATTACGATTTGATGCAGTTGAAGGCGCTGCAGGATTGGGTGATCAGCCGGCGGTTGAAGACCGTTCCTGGGGTGGTCGAC
>JAKABE010000201.1 GCA_021801945.1 Acidobacteriota bacterium | reverse complement strand
TTGCCCAACAGCCCGCTGGTCCGCAACCGGCTCCGAATCCAAGTTCCTCATCTTCCGTTCAGACGCTTCCCTTCGTCAGTCCGATCTTCGGCGACAACATGGTGTTGCAGCGCAACAAGGAAGACCAGATATGGGGCTGGTCCGATCCTGGTGACAAGATTACAGTTCAGATCGGAGACACCACCGCCTCCGCCGTTGCGGGTGCCGACCGGCGCTGGCAGGTCGCGTTCCAAGCGCCTCCCGCTGGCGGTCCGTACGTGGTGAAGATTACGGGCAAAGGCCAGAGTGTAGAGTTGCAGAACGTGTTAGTGGGCGATGTGTGGTTGTGTACCGGGCAATCGAATATGGAATTCCCCTTACGGGGTGTGCTCAACGCGAAAAAGGAGATTCAGAAGGCCAATTATCCCAAGATTCGGTTTTTCACCGTAGCGGAACACCCTGCTTATCGGCGCACGGATCTGGTCAAGGGCCAGTGGCAGGCGGTTTCGCCGGACACGGCTGCACGGCTTTCGGCCGTTGCGTATTACTTTGCCCGACGCGTGCAACAGAGCATCCATATACCGATCGGCTTGGTGGTGGATTGTGTGGGCGGTACGCCTGCGGAAACGTGGATGAGCGAAGAGGCGCTGCGCAAGCTCGGAGGCCTGGAAGTTCCGCTTGCCTATTTGCATAAGCTGGCTGCAGAAAATGCTCCTCCGTACGGCAACTATGTCATGCACTGGTATGAGGAGTACGATATTGGTCTTAAAGAAGACTGGTCCGCTCCCACCTACGATGATTCAAAGTGGAAGACCGTGAATATAATGCATGGCTGGGGTGCGCTAGGGGTCGCGGATACACCCTCCGTGGTCTGGTTCCGCAGAGAGGTAACCTTGCCCGATCCTTTGCCGGCCGGGCGCTCCATGTTGTTCCTGGGCGTGGTCGACCGGATGGATTCTGTGTGGGTCAACGGCACATATGTCGGCGGCAGCGCATGGGTGGTGAATCCACGCCGCTATTATCTCCGTGGTGTTCTGAGGCCGGGTAAGAACGTCATTGCCATACGCATTCTGAGGCTGGGAGCGAATGGGGGCTTCATGGGTGCGCCTTCTGATCTGCACCTCGAGCTCGGCGATCAAACCAACATCCCGCTGGCCGGGGAATGGAAAGCCAAGGTCAGCGTCGATGCCCGTCCGCCGCATCCGCTGCCTATCTCGTACGAGAACTGGCCGGTAATTCCATCCGTTTTATACAAGGGCATGCTGGAACCGATCGGTTCTCTTGCGATCACGGGAGCTATTTGGTACCAGGGTGAGTCCAATGCCAAGCGGGGCTACGAATACCGCAAGGTTTTGCCTGCGCTGATCGCCAACTGGCGAGAGCTTTTCCATCAGGGCGACTTTCCGTTCTATATCGTCAGTCTGCCGTATTATGGACAGCGCAGCCCTACGCCGACCGACGATGGGTGGGCAGAGATCCGGGAGTCGCAGGCCATCACGGCGAAGGAGGTCCCCAATACGTGCCTTGCGATGACGATCGACACCGGCGATGCGAACTCGGTTCATCCCCGCGTGAAGGCCCCTGTGGGCGATCGCCTGGCTTACTGTGCGCTGGGGCAATATTACGGCGAGAAGATTTCATATCAGAGCCCGACGTTAGCATCGTGGGATCGCATTCCAGGCGCCATCCAGTTGCACTTTGCGCACGCCCCAGGCGGCCTGGTACTGAACTACCAGCCGCACGCGTTCCAGATTGCCGGAGCCGACCGCAAGTGGTACTGGGCTGATGCGCACGCGTTTGGCGACAAGGTGATCGTTTCCACCAGCCTGGTGCAGTATCCGGTTGCGGTGCGCTATGATTGGCAGTCGAATCCGCCGGCCATATTGTTCAACAAGGCGGGACTGCCAGCCGGACCATTCCGTACCGATAACTGGCCCGGTGCTACCAACAATGCCCGGCCGTATTAACTAGTATTGCTGACCGCGATCGGGGCGCTGTCCGTACGGATCGCGATCGGAGATAACTCATGCGATGCGATGCGGCGTTCGAGGAATCATGCAATTCAAAAAATAGTTCGCAACGGGGAAGAACGCAAATGGGGAGTCGTTGAGGATGAACCAAGAGTCAGTCAGGCGGATCATTAAAGTTAACCTTTGCCGCGGAGTTCTCTCATGCCTGTTTTTGGGTCTGATGGCCTTTGGGCCGCGAGTGGCAATCGGGCAGTCCGGGAAGCGCATCAACTTGGGGCGTTTGCAGACCGGGGCGGTGGTGTCGTTTATCCGCTCCGCATCGGGCCAATGGGGTATTGAGATCGAAGGCGGGCCCGCTCCGAGCATTGTGCAACCGCAACCCGCGAGGCTGGAGATCTACCGCAACGCCAACGACATTCGCGAGATTGCCGCGGGCTATGGAACTGTGCGGAAATTGGCTAGCGGCATCGATGCGCTGGCCGAGATCAAGTACGAGAATGGCGTCGTCTTTCGTTTTTACGATCACTGGGGTCTGACGGGTTCGGTGCTATCGCTCGAACGGAACGTGGAAGTCCGCGGACAGGCCCCGGGAGGCTTCGATTCGTCCATTGAGTTTCCTATCGATCATTCCGTCGGTTGGACCGACATAAACTTTATGGCTCCGGGCGCGATCTATGGCGATCCTACCTACGACGGCGACCGCTCCCCCGGCGGCACGCTGAACTATGCAGCGCATCACCTTGAGATGCGCGAGGACATCCTCGCAGCACCGCTGTTTGCACTTTCGTTCAAAGACGGCGCCTCCATCGCCATGCTGGATCCAACACCTCGCGGCGATACTACCGAGGAAGAATCCAAGCTCACCGACTTAGTGATGACCGATCCTCGCTTCCAGTTTGGCGCCATGGGCGCCTGGCAGGGGAAGGAAGGCGCTGTCGAACTTGGCTTCCGCTATCCCGGCACGGTGCAGGACTATGGAGGACGGTTCGGCCAGCCTCCGCAACCGCGCTGGGTACGCCGCTATCACCCCATTGCGCCGGGAGTGTCCCACCATTATCGGGTCGAGCTCCGTTTCGGGGAGAACGAGACATTCCCGGATGTTGAGAAAGACGCATGGCGATGGGCCTGGAACACGCTCAAACCACCCATCTACTATCTCAATGTCGATCAGATGCGCCGCGTCCTGCTCGACCGCCTCGAAGCCAACTCCGTAACCATCGATGGGCGAACCGGGATGCCCTTCGTTCTCTCCACAGTCTCAGACCAACTTAATTGGAACTGGACGATGGTGGCGCTGGGTTTTGTCGGCAAGGACATTGCGTGTGCTAATGAGTTGCTGATCGAGAGTGATCGCGATCATACGGCGCGCGGCCAGAAGATGCGGCAAACCGGCTTGGCCATGATTGCCACTGTGATCCACGCTCTTCCCACCGTTCCGCTGCCGGCCACGGGATTCGATCTCGCCTCGGGACGGTCGTGGGACCACATTTACACTGCGCCATTTTTGCGCAATGCCACCGAGAGCATGAGAGACCTGATGTATGCCTACCGGCGCGAGCTCGCTCACGGACACCCGCATCCGGAATGGCTCGCATGGGTCAGGCAGTATTCGGACTGGCTCATCCAGCAGCAGAGGCCGGATGGCTCCTTCCCGCGGCGGTGGGTTCCCGGCAGCGACGAGGTGGTCGAGCCCTCCGGAACCGCAAGCTATAACGTGGTGCCGCTGCTGGTGCTCATGACCGAGATCACGGGTGACCCAAAGTACCAGCAGTCCGCGATTCGCGCAGCCGATTACGTGTGGGACGACTTTGGCCGACGTGGTCTCTTTGTGGGCGGCGCGAGCGACAATCCGAATATCACCGACAAGGAAGCCGGGATGCTGAGCATGCAGGCCTACTTGAGCCTTTACGAAGCGACCAAGGATGCCAAGTGGCTGCAGCACGCCGAAACCGCCGCCAACTTTGCGGAGACGTGGATCTGGATCTGGAACGTACCCATGCCAATCGACGCCAACAATGCCGAGTTGCATTGGAAGAAGGGCGTTCCTACCGTTGGGTTGCAGGATATTACTGCCATGAACACGGGCAGCGTGGACGAGTATCTGGACTGGGCCGTACCGGACTATGCAGAGCTGTACAACGATACCAAGGATGGGCATTATCTCTACGTTGCGCGCGTGCTTCTTCACGACACAAAGTCGATGGTCTCCATACCCGGACGCCAATACGATCTGAAGGGACTGGGCTGGCAGCAGGAGAATTTTCGTCTGGGGCCTGGGCCAAGAGGCCGGGGAGTTGGCTCGCACCGGCTGTGGTTGCCCTGGGTGACGGCTAACCATCTGCACGGCATCACCGGACTGGAGGCGTATAGCCCGAAACTGTTCAGGGCAATCTCTTCGAACACGGGAACTGTACAATTCCCGAAAACTGCAACTCATTGAGGAGCAAAAGCGCAGGAACCGGACCAAGGACCGAGTGCGCTCGAAGGTGGAGTGGCCGTTTCGCATTCTCAAGCGCGTCTTCGGCTTTACCAAGGTGCGCTATCGCGGGTTGAAGAAGAACCACGAATGGCTGTGCGCCGCCTTTGCCTTGGTCAATATCTATCAGCACCGCCGCAGTCTGGCGAAGATCAACTTACAGGCGTCCTCACAAGGGGCGTAGAGTGTCCGCCGGGGCTCTATCGAGCCTCAGGTGGGCAAAAAAGCAAGGCGGAAAGCGGCGAAATCGACGGGTTTCTGAGGAAATGCGGCGAAGCAAAAGTCGCGCGGTCTCATAACTCGCCGATTTTCAGAGGTTCCCTAGGGTGCTTCCAAGTTAGCACCGAAACAGACGTAAGCCATGGTCATCACGAAGCGAAAGGCCGCATATCCGGATCCAGCCCCGCCGGCAGAACCCGCGATTGGACCGATCGATAGCGCGGTCTTCAGTCCGAAATTTCTGGATCCATTGTCGTGGCTGATGACCAGGCTGCGCTGCGCTAGTCGCAATTTCCATTTGACCCTCAAGGGGGAATCTCCTCGTAGATATCAATCCACAACCGCGAGCGGAGAGATCCCGTAGTAGGCCGGTTGGCATGCAGGATCATTTTCAATTTCTCCGCCGCCCAGACGCGAATTCGTGTAGGCGCTTCTTTGCGTTTTCCAGATTTTTCGGCCGGGGGGTGCAGGTGGAAAAGGGGATGAAGAATGATCGTATGTACTTGAAAACAGGAGAAGCGGAAATTGAGTGGTAGGCAAGGCGGGATTCGAACCCGCAACCCCCGGCTTAGAAGGCCGGTGCTCTATCCGGTTGAGCTACTCGCCCACAATAGTAATTGTAGCTTCGAGTTGACCGGACGGGCTGGTGGGGCAGGCGAAGACTCACCCTGCCACGATCGCCTGTAAGAAGCGGACCACGGTCGCCTCGGCCCAGTGCATCTCATGGCCGCGGCCGCGGGAGAGAAAGGCGCAATGGCCGCCGTGGCGGGTTTCGACAAAGGCGATGTGGGAGTTGGCCAGGAGCCGCGCGCGGGTTTCGGGAAAGAGACGAATAAATGGATCGTCTTGCGCACAAAGAATGAGAGTGGGCACCGCGATGCGGTCCACCACTCGGGCGCTGGCGGCGCGGTAATAGTAGTCGTCGGCGTCGCGGAAGCCGCAATAGGGAGCCACGATCTTCTGGTCGAACTCCCGGATCGAACGGACCGGACCAAGGCCGCAGGTCACGTAGACACCGGGAAACATCTCCGCCTTGCCGTGAAAGCGGCGCATCAGGCCGCGCAGGAAATGCCACTCATAGACGCGGTTGGCCGGTTCGTGGAGAGCGTCGGCGCCGGCGGCCAGATCGATGGCAGGGCAGACCGTGGCGACCGCGCAAAGCGGTGGCTGGCGGCCCCACTCACCCGCCAGCTTCAGCACGAGGTTTCCGCCCATCGAGTAACCCACCAGTGCCACGCGTTCCAAAGCGAAGCGTGCGGTGAAATGACGCACCACCGCGCCCACGTCGTCCGAGCGGCCCGAGTGATAGAGCGTAGGGGTAAGCGCATCCGAGCCGCCGCAATTGCGCATGTTCATGCGCACGATGTTGAAGCCCGCCGCCCATCCGCGCGCGGCAATGCCCCGGATGTAACGCGAGTTCGATGAGCCCTCGAGGCCGTGTAGCAGGATGGCCGTGAGGCAACGGGAGCGCAACGGTTCAGGTTGCCAGTGACAATGGCACAGGACGTGGCTCCCATCAGCCGGGTCGACCACGACCGTTTCCTCGACGGCCGGAAGCTGAAAGGCGGGCCGGGGCATGAAATTGCCCACGATCGTTTGCAGATGGCCGTTGGAGAGACCACATCGCGGCACAAATGGCGACAACCATGGCCACTGGCCGCCTGAGTTTGCCACGACTCCAAACCTCTCCAAGCTTCGCTTTTCCAGACCTGCCCTGTCCTCGATTTCAGCGACCACGGAG
>JAKABE010000200.1 GCA_021801945.1 Acidobacteriota bacterium | reverse complement strand
GGGTCGTTGGCGATGTGGTTGACCATGTTGAGGGCGTCCGCCTCGGGCAGGCCCTTCACCTGGTAGTAGAGCGAAAGAAGCTCGCGGGCCTCGGGGCCGTTCATCTGGATGGCTTCGCGCTCGCGGGCCAGCTCGGCGTGGTAGATTTCGCGCTCACTCTTGGCGGCCAGATACGCGCCGGAGCCCATGGAGAGCGCCGAGGCAATCAAGCCGGCGATCCCGGCTAGGAGCACGTATTTGCTGTCGCCGGCAGTAGCGCCGGAGACGCCAGAAACGATACCAAAGATGGCGCCCAGGCCGTCGTTCACGCCGTAGATGGCGTCGCCGATCCACGCACCGGGCTGTTTGCGGCCACGGTTGCGTTTGGCCAGCAGTTCGTTGAGCACGGCCTTGGCGTCGATCTTGGGTACGCCCGCTGGCGCCTGATAGTGACCGCGCAAGAGAGACCCCAGCTCACGATAATGGTCCTTCTCGTCTTCAATCACGTGGTTGAGAATGGCAATGGAGCCTTCGTCGCCCAATGCCTTGAGCTGTTCGCCGTAGGCGGCAATGTGACGGCTCTCCTCGATCTCCAGGCGGCGCAGGGCCATGCGAATGCCACCAGCTCGGTTGGCCAGCGAGTCGGCCTCGCCGCCAGGACTGCCCGCGTACGTCGGCTCCGGCCCTCCCAGCTCCTCGATTCGGCCTGCCCACAAGGCGGCATGCTCCAGTTCGGCCTGTGCCAGGTGGCGCAGCACCTGAGCGCGCACTGGGTCCTCGTCGCGGTCAGCCAGGGTCTTGTAGGTGTGGTAGCCCTCCATCTCGGCTTGCCAGTTACCGTCCAGAGCCGCCAAAACCCTTTTCAGCTTGGCGCCGCTCAGCGTTGCAATGGGCATGTGTTTTCCCCTCGCTTTTAGCAACCTGTTAACACGATTGGGGTGGACGGTGTTGTGAGCGAAAACTGACCAGACGAGGCGGAGGACGACGGCTGTGACGGGTCAACCACCTAGGACGACAACGAAGTCTGGCCAGATTTTCGCCACAACCCGAAAGGACGGGAGCCATCCCAATCGTGTTAACAGGCCCTAGATGAGCATAGCGAATGCCGCGCCCATTAAGGTAGAGGGGTG
This sequence comes from Acidobacteriota bacterium, assembly GCA_021801945.1. Next base: position 5,284 of record JAKABE010000200.1, on the reverse strand, counting down.
TCGTAACCCCTGGCAAAAGATGCCCTCTGTTCCCTCGGTCTGCCGCTGTAGTGTTGGGAAGCAGGAGAACCGAATTCAGAGGAAACGAAAGAGTCGCCAGCGGAAGGCGCTGGTTGGTGAGTGATGGCATCACGCATCCTGGGCTCGACAGGCTGCCTCCACCAATGATGAAGACTCCGAGAAGAGGAGGACGACGGTTTATGGCAGCAGGGCCAAAGCAGTCGTCAGCGCTCACCTTACCCAGCTATCTGGTGCCGTTTATCATTGTCACCGCGCTGTTCTTCCTCTTTGGTCTCATCACCACGCTCAACATGGCGCTGGTCCCCATCTGCGCTCGATCTTTAACCTCGACTCCGCGTGGGCAATGCTAGCCAAGTCATCATTTTCCTTAGCTTTCTTTATTTTCTCCTCGCCCAGCTCGAGGTTGATCGATTGGATCGGTTACAAGCAGACCTTGGTCGTCTCGCTCTTTGTCCAGGTAGTGGGCAGCCTGATGTTTATTTTCGCGGCCAAGCTAGTGAACTTTCCGCTCTTCTTAAGTGCCGTCTTCGTTGTGGAGGCGGGCGTGACCGGGCTGCGGGTTTCTGCTAACCCCTATGTCGCCATACTGGGCACGGAAGACAGATTCTCCGTGCGCTTAACGCTGGCGCAAGCTTTCAATTCCATCGGTGCTCTTCTGGCTCCGCTGCTGGGCGGCGCGTTCATCCTCACCAGCTCCCCGAAGCTCGAATCGAAGGCTGCCATCGCGGCCACGGTGCGGGGCCCTTACCTGATCATTGCGGCCGGGCTGCTGGTTCTCTGCGTGGCCGTCGCCCCTACGCGCTTGTCGCACATCGAGCACCCTCAGGAAGTCCAAACCAGCCAGGAAGACGAAGCCGCGCCCGGCCGCAACGTCCTGCGATACCGTCACACGGTGCTTGGCGCGGTGGGTAACTTCCTCTACGTTGGCGTCGAGGTAGGCCTGGCTTCCATCGCCGTCAACTACTTCAAATTGGAAGGCATCAGTTCTCTCAAAACCGCATCCTATCTGGTCTTGCTCTATTGGTTCGGGGCTATGGTGGGCCGCCTGCTGGGGTCCTGGGTTCTGACCAGAATGCAGGCCGGAAAGCTGTTGGGGGTCTTCGGCGTATGCAGTCCGTCACTGCTCGCGGTTTCTGCGCTCACCTCGGGCCAGGTAGCCATTGGAGCGTTGGTGCTTTGCGGGTTCTTCAACTCCATTCAGTTTCCGAACATCCTTGCGCTGGGCATCGCGGGCCTGGGATCAATGACCAACCGCGGCTCGGGTCTCATCATGACTGCGATCATAGGCGGGGCGATCATCCCTTATCTGTTGGGTGCCCTGGCCGACCAAGTTGGCATTCAGAGATCCTTTGTTCTACCCATCGCCTGTTACCTTTACATCGCCTGGTACGGATTGTGGGGTCGAAACCGGAAAAAGCAGCCAAAAGCTCTTAGCCTCGGACTCAAAGTGGCTCTTCGGCCGTGAGCGAGGGCCTTCACCCTGTCATGGGAGTGCATCCGGGCAAAGGGCCAGGTCCCGGCAGACGATTGACTAAAGCACAAAGCAAAACCGCATACCGATCGGCTGACCAGCGGACCCCTGCTGATCACCTGCGCGGTCGTATTACTGATCCTGCTGCTTCTGCTGCGTATACTCGCTATTGTCCTCGGGCTCGGACGGCGTCGACTCTGAGCAACCTGAAACAGAGTATGGTTCAGGATTTCCGTGCCCCGCACCACGCCTTCGCAAACTTCCAGTGAATATAGACCGAATGATTCCAGTGCTGCAGCAAGCCTTCGCGGCCATCGAGGAAACCGAGACGGAAGAGGTAGTTATAGAGGAAAGTCGCCGCGGGATTCAGAAACGCATTCCAAACCAACCAAAGCAGTGAGCGACCGGCACGACCGGATCCGATGAGCGCCTGCGCGCTGATGGTACTGTAGCGGTTCATGTGCTCGATGTATTCTTCGAGCGTGGGGTAGCAGTGGTGGAGCAGTGGTTTATTGAGCCGCCCCACCGGCCCCGTAGCCTTCATCGTCTCGTGGACGGCCCGTTCCTCAAAGCTCGCCGTACCGCGGCGGAAGAGGCGCAGCTTGGGATCAGGCCAGTAGCCGCCGTGATGCAATGCGCGGCCCAGGAAATGGTTAAGCCGGGGAATGCGGTAGGCGCTGCATTCAGGATTGCTCGCTACGAGTGCCTGGATTTCGCGCGCCAACTCGGGGCTCACTTCCTCGTCCGCATCGAGCGAAAGAATCCAATCCCCGGTTGCGTGCCCAATAGCGGAGTTCTTCTGTGCGGCGAAGCCCTTCCATGGCTCCTCGAAGACGCATGCGCCGAAATCGCGAGCAATCTTGAGGGTCGCGTCCGTCGAACCGGAATCGACCACGAGGACCTCTCCGGCCCAGCACACGCTTGCCAGGGCACGAGGCAGGTTCGCGGCCTCGTTGAGCGCAATAATAGCTACGGACAGGGTATTCGGCATCGAGGCAAGGATAAACTGCCGGGCACCTTCAGGAGTTCGATAATGGCGCTGCTCGGAGTTTCTGCGGTATGAGCCCTGACCGGGCACTCAGAATGTTTGAACTTGGAACAAGTCTTCTTGGCGGGGCTGACATCCGGCGAGCAGGGAGGCGCCTTTTTCGCAACCGGGTCAGCCGCGCACCGAAATATCGGAGAACGAGAGCACGGCCAAGCCGCGTACCGGATGGCCCAGGAACCGGGCTGGGGAGAATACGCTGAAAAGCAACATATTCTCGATCTGCGATCGGGTGGCAGCGTCGGTGGGGCCGGAAACGATGCGATAGTCGTACACCTCGCCTTGGTCATTGACGTAGGCTTCCACCACCACCGGGCTGGAGGCGCCGTTAATGCCATCGCTACCGGCTCCGCTCGACAGGTAGAGCAGGCGCGGTGCGGTGGCTACACCCAAAGGCACATCGTGGTTGGTGGCTTGGGCTATCTGGGGCTGCGTGAACATGGTCACCAATATTGTGACCGTGCCCAGCAGCAAAACCGCGCTTGCAAAGCCGGCCGAAGCTTGGAGCAGAAATGGGCCAACGGTGTTCTTCCACGCCAATCGCCAGCCGTAAAAGAGGCCACGACGGCTGCGTGCACGCTCTTGGCTGAGGGCTACGCGAATGCGAAGCAGCAGATCCTCGGGTTCGGGCACCGGACCCAGTTGGGCAAGCGACAACTGTGCGTGGCGCAGCAATTCCCACTCGCGCGCACACTTCCGACACCCATCGAGGTGACCGGCTATGCGCTGCATTTCGCGTCCATTCAGCCTGCCATCCAAATACTCCGAGAAGCTTGCTTGCACTTCCTTGCAGCCATTCACTGCGTCTCCTCTCCGAGGGGCAACTCGAAAGCCGAAAGCGCGGTAGGCCGCACATCCGGCCCCGTCCTTGTCAGCAGTGACTTCAAGCAGGCGCGTCCCCGGACCAGCCGCGATTTGACCGTTCCTAGGCTGACGCCTTGCATTTCCGCCACTTCCTCGTAGACAAATCCTTCGATGTCGCGCAGGATCAGGGTCGTGCGAAAGGGTTCCGGAACCAGCCTTAGCGCCGACTCCACGCGAGCACGATTTTCGGCGCGCAACGCAGAGTCATACGGAGACTCTCCCGGATCCGCAAGCATGTCTTTAAGCCGCATGGGCGGTGCGGAGTGATCCTCCGTCATCTCCTGCTCCATGGGGATCTCTCGCTGCGCGTGGCGCATCCACCAGCGTTGCTGGTTGGAGGCTTCGCGCAGAGCAATGCGGTAAATCCATGTCTTCAGGGAGGAATGGCCGTGAAAGCCATGGACTCCCCGGAACACCTTGACAAATACCTCCTGGGTCAAGTCAGCGGCATCGGCACGGTTTTGCACGATGCGTGCCAAGAGAGAATAGATGGGTTGATGGTAGCGTGCGATTAACCATCCAAACGCCTCCTCCGACCCAGCCTGCAGTGCTTCAATAAGTTCCGCTTCTTCCGAGCGGAGCGCCAACGCGCTGGCAAGATTGCCCATGATGAGGTCCGCCTGCAATTCAGTGTTCTCCCACCTTATCGCAAAAGATGCACGTTTGGCATCTTTGGAATCCGCCACGAGGCGGCGACCTGCGAGCATCAGGCCCTAAATCGTTATTCCACCATGTTTTAAGACCTGGGCGTTCCGACAACCCCGCGCCTGCCCGGAGCAGAGGCAGAATCGACGGAGTGCCATCGACCTGCCGCTGGTCCCGTCTATCTCTGTTATCTAGACACCGGGCCGGCTCAGAGTGTTCCCGGCCAGGCATCGATTCTGCCGCGACATAGTTGCATAGGAGCGGCTAAGCGGGTTCTGCAAAGAGGATCCCGCAAAGGCCAGATTGATTCCGGTGTGCCGGCGACATGCCTACAGCTTTTGCCAGTCATTGGGGTCGCGGCGGAGATGCCAACAGGGATCGTGGCCGTTGTGGGGAAAAAGGGATTGGGCGCAAGGAACCTGCACTGTGCCGAGAAAGTCGTATTCCTCTTTGTTGTCCTTGAGCGGAACGCCCATAAAGCGGCTCACGGTGACTGTGGAGTCGGGCGAGCCGCGCAGAAGGTAGACGGCCGAATCGCCGGCGTAGGCCACCATCGAAACCACGGCCAAGGCTAGAAATACACGAAGAAAGAATCGACCCAAGAGCGTGTACACGGTTCACCCTTTCTCCATCGAGCGCGATTCGGCTTGGAGCGCCACGCCGGCGAGCCTGTATTCTCGCGATTGTTCAGGCTTACTCCAATTTCGGCGCCGCTACGATCCATACGAGGTTCCTCAGGGATATAGACGCTGAACGAGCCAGGCAAGTCGAAGCCTGCGAAGGTACAGCGGTGGTAGCCCTCCGCACGGGAGATGGTCATGCAGCGCGCGTGTTAGAGCAGCGCCGCTGTGGGTGCTCCTTGGGGCACAACCCAGCTTATGAGGACAGCAGCAGGCGAGATCCAGCTTGGCACGGTCGGTCAACATGCGCTTGTCGGCCGGAAAGGAGGCAGCGCGGCATCGAGGATGGACGCCGCAGCTTCATCAGCGGGGCGGACGATGCGGTAATGCATCCACTTGCCTTCGCGGCGCTGCAATACAGACTACGCAGCCGGCTTTGTGGGCTTCAATGGCATTTTCAGGTGCTTTTCTATAGTGTGTTTGCGTGGTTCTTTCTGGCCGGTCTGCGGCCGGTCAAGGTTCCAGCCTCGATAATGCTCGTGCAGGTGGCGCTCAAACTGCATAGGCGGTGGTTGACGGGGCAAAGTCCGGCGCTGCAGGACGAATGGGCACCTTAGC
>JAKABE010000199.1 GCA_021801945.1 Acidobacteriota bacterium | reverse complement strand
TCCACAAACGCCAAAGGGAGAGCGCAAAGCTCTCCCTTTGGCATTCGAGTGTTCCGCTTGAGGCGAGCAGAAAAGCTACTTCCTCGTAGGGGCAATCACGTCCTTGGCGGACTTGGCCACGCGGAATTTGACCACGGTCTTGGCCTTGATTTTGATGGCTTCGCCGGTCTGCGGGTTGCGCCCGATGCGGGCTTTGCGCTCCGCCTTTACCAGGCGGCCGATGCCGGGGATTACGAAGACGCCGTTCTTCTTGGTCTCCTTGATGGCGGTCTCCGCGAGGAGATCGAGGAAGGCCGCGGCTTGCTTGTTAGTGAGTTCGAGCTTCTCGGCCATATGCCGGGTCAAAGCGGTCTTGGTCATTCCAGTTGCCATTACTATTCTCCTTGTGGGCGAGCCCTCAGGGCTGCCTGAGTTGACGGGCTTCCGCCGCGAGATGCGCACCGCATGAGAGGGGATGCGCCGTTGGGTCAATTTGCAGAAAACCCTCTATTCATGCGGCTTCGAAGAACCCTGCCGATGGTTACAATGCAGCTTTCGGACAGGCAAAGTCAAGGTAGAAAGGCCGATTTTCCACAGTTTTCTTGGGTTTTTCTGCCAGTATTGCCGATATTCCTTGGTTTTTCGGCCTTTTGGAGCCTTCCGAGCGTACGGATACACTCCAATTCTTCTCGCCATGCGAATCGCACCATTGCCGTGCGGAGCGTCTATCTCAGACCGAAAAGCACCCGCTTTTTAGGCGCTTGGGCAGAGGTGATGGGCGTATTCAGCGCGTCCACCATCGGTGTGGCGATTCTGAAAGATCGAATCAGCCTGGCCGCGAAATCCTTCTTCAGCGCCACGGCCGTCGGCAGCGTGGCGGCCAGCCCCCATTGCCGGCAGCGGATCAGATCCATGGCCGGATGCTCGCTGGGAAAGCCCTTTGGCGGGCGGGTGAGTGCATTGCCTTCGAACTCCTCGAACGTGCGCCGCACGGCGGGTTTCTTGAGCAGCTTGCGGAACTCTTCGTGATGGTCAAGCATCCAGTAGCGAATTTGGGCTAATTGATCCTTCTCGGGCATGTAGGCTCCGGCGGCGATGATCACTTCCTTGGGGCTCACATGGAAGTAGTAGCCCGCCCCCGAGGTCTTCTCCAACCGCTGGTGCGACCACCACGCTGCCACGAGCGTCTTGTAGGGCTGCTTGTTGGCGCTGAAGCGTGTATCGCGATAGATCCGGAACAGGCACTTCTCCGCCGGACGCACGAAACTAGGCGCAAAGTCCACCATTGCATCGGTCACCTTGCGGATGACGGCGAGCATCGGCTCCTTAAGCTCCGCCTCGAACGCGGCCTTGCGCGGCTGGAACCACGCGCGGTCATTGTGGCGAGCGAGGTTGCGCAGGAAGGTGAGGGCTTCAGGACGGAAGTAGGGGACAGCTAGAGCAGGGTTCAGTTTGCTGTTCATCACAGGGGAAGTGTATCGCGAGATCGTGCAAAAGCCCCGGATGCGACTAGGGAGTTATGGCTTGCGGAGGGTAAAGATCAGGAAGGTGAAATCGAGGTCGTACGCATTCCAGCGTACTGGCCGTTCACTGCATTCCAAATCGATCTCCGCGGTGGGTTTAAATCCACACTCGTATGCGAGGCCGAGCATTTCTTCGATTTCAGTTTTTGAAAAGATCTTAATCGGCGCTCCATGCGCGACCTTGCCCGCAGTATCGATCCGTTCCGGATAGTAGTCGGTGGACGTGATGAGAATTCCGTCCGGCTTCAAGATACGGAACATTTCGCGAAAATAATCCCCGATGTGGACCCCGTGCTCAATGACGCTCATGCAGGTAATGGCATCGAAGAAAGAATCGGGAAATTCGGTGCGGGTGATGTCTCCGGGCAGGTAGCGGATGGGACCTCTCCGGGCGGGTGCAGTGAAAGAAAGATTGACGCCGTATAAGTCGCGGAATCCATAAGCGAACAGAGCTGGGAGTACGTTGCTATAGAATTCGGCGCCGGCGTCCAGCACACGCGCCGATCTTGCTTTGGCGCTGGCAATGGCACGCACGGCGGCGAGGTGATCCCAATTCTTTTCTTCGGCCCGGTGCAGAGGCAGATGGAGGCGCATCGCTTCGCGCACGGCGCCGCGCCATTCGGCGTGAGTCTGGAGGACCCGGTTGGGAAGGTCTTCCTTTGCAGGGGGACGCAAGGAGGCGGTGTCCGTGCCGTATTTGACTCTGAGGTAAAGCCGGTAGGTAAGCCCGAACTGCAGGAAAGCGCTCTTGATGCGACGGAGTACTCTCCTGTGCATCGGAGGGCCAGGCTCCAGCATCGGAACTGTCGGAGTCGGCGCGCGCATGTATCAACTATATTTCGTGAGCCGCTGGCATTCCAAACAACGGAGCAGGGAGCGTCGCGCCAGTCTTCACCGAATCACCTTCAGCGCCCCGCGAAACAGCCCATCGAAGTCCCCGGCCAGCGTCCTGTCTTTGTTCACAGCTTGCTCGATGGCCTTCTCTGCCGCCGCACGCTGATAGCCCAGATTGACGAGCGCTGAAAGCACGTCTTCGACCGCCGCGCCCTCGACGGTCTGCGGCGCGGGTGCTACGGCAAAGTCGTCCAGCTTGTCCTTGAGCTCCACCACCAGCCGCTCAGCCAGCTTTTTGCCCACGCCGGGAATGCGCGTCAACTGCGCGTGATCCTGCCCGCGGATGGCCTGCACCGTGCGCTCCACGGCCAGCCCGCTGAGAATTTTGATGGCCAGTTTTGGCCCCACGGCGCTGACCGTAATCAGTCGTTCGAAGAGCCGTTTCTCTTCGCGGTCGAGGAAGCCGAAGAGCGCAATTTGATCGTCGCTCACCTGAGTGTGAATGTGCAGCGCGGCTTCCGCGCCCACCGCCGGCAGTGCCGTGAACGTCGGGACTGAGATAGCGACGTCGTAGCCCACGCCGCCGGCCTCGACGATGGCCTGGCCGGGCTCCTTATGAATTAGCTTGCCGCGCAGATGAGCGATCATGCGTTCGATTCTCCAATCCCATCGGTCCTGGGCGCAATCCCCTGCCTTGGCAAGTCTATCCGGCCCGTGGCTGAGCTGCATTCCCAAGGATCGGCTTCCGTCGCCTCCGTGTCGAGCAGACAGTGAGGCCAAAGGTCAGCCGAAAGCCGGTTCCCCCGCCCTACTTTGCCCGCGGATGCGTGCGGTCGTAGACCTCGGTCAACTGCGCGGTAGTCAGTTGCGTATAGCGCTGCGTGGTCGAGAGCCGTTCATGGCCCAGCAACTCCTGGATAGCGCGCAGGTCGGCGCCCTCCTCCAGCAGATGCGTGCCGAAGGCGTGGCGCAGGGTGTGTGGATGCACGTCGGACGAAAGCCCGCGCAGGATGGCGATGCGCTTGACGATGCGGCCCACGCTGCGCGTAGTCAGCCGTGCCTGTCCGGCCTTTGCGGCGCCCGGCTTGCCCGCTGCCGCGGCCTCGCCCAGGCCGCGCAGTCGCAGATTCACAAAGAGGGCCGGCGTCCCGGCTCCCAACGGTTCGCCTGCAGCAGCCAGCAGCGCCATCCGCTCCTTGAGGTACGCGCGCAGCGCCTGGGCCGCCGCGTCGCCCAGCGGCACGTAGCGCTGCTTTTGGCCCTTGCCGCGCACGAGAATGGCCTCGTTGGCCCAGTGAATGTCCTCGAGGTTCAGCCCCGTCAGTTCGGCATTGCGGATGCCACATCCGTAGAGCAGTTCGAGGATGGCGCGGTCGCGCGCCGGCCAACTCGCCGCGTCTTCGCCCACCGAGTCCACCACGCGGTTCATCTGCTCGATGGAGGGCACGCGCGGCAGATGCTTGGGCAGCCGCGGTGTAGCAACCAGCGCCGCCGCATTCTGCTCGATGCGCCCGGTGCGCGCCAGCCACTTGAACCAACTGCGAATGGCCGCCAGCGCCCGCGCCGCCGAAGCCTTCGACAATCCGCGCTCATACAGCGCGCCAAGGTAAGCGCGAATGTCGGTGTGCTCAATGCGCTCCACGCCGAATTCGGAACCATCCGCGCCGTCGTGCGCCATCCACCAATCCGCAAATCCGTGCAGCTCACGCCGATAGGCGCGCAGCGTGTGTGCAGAGGCGCCGCGCTCATTGGCCAGCACGCGCAGATAGCCGTTCACCAGCTCGCCGAGCGCGGGCGCGGCCACCGGACCAGCGGGTGTGCTCATGCCGCCTCCTCAGGAGGATTGTGCGGCAAGGTCGAATCCGGCACGGGTACCGCGTCTTGCGTCGTCGGCCGCCGCACCGCGCGGGGGTGATGCTGCCGATGCACGGCCTTCAGCCGTCCCAGCGCCAGATGCGTGTACACCTGCGTGGTGGAGATGTCGGCGTGGCCCAGCATCATTTGCACGCTGCGCAGATCGGCGCCGTGCTCCACCATGTGTGTGGCGCAACTGTGGCGCAGCCGGTGCGGGCTGCCGCCGCCTGCTACCTTCACCAGCCGCCACACCCATTGCCGCGTCAGCGGCATTCCCCGCAACGAAAGAAACAGCCGCGCAGCGCCAGTCTTCCGCGCCGGGCTGATTCGCTCCAGGTGCGGTCTTCCCTCGCGCAGATATTCTTCCAAAGCCTCGAGCGCAGAGCGCCCCAGTGGCACGATGCGTTCCTTGTCGCCCTTCCCGCGCACCTGCACGCGGCCCACGTCCAGCTTCAGGTCGCCGGTTGAGAGCGCCGTCACCTCGGAGACGCGCAGTCCACCCGCGTACAGCAGCTCCAGAATCGCGCGGTCGCGCAGCGCCGTGGCCCGCGCCTGTGGGTGCGAGGCCGCCATCCCCGCGCGCTCCAGCATCTCCGCCACCTCCGGCTCTGCCAGCGACTTGGGCAGCACCTTCCATGCCTTGGGCGACTCGATATTTACGGTCGGATCGTGATGAATCCGCCGGTCCAGCAGCAGCCACTTGTAGAAGCCGCGCAGGCAGCTCAGCTTGCGTGCCGCCGAGCGCGAGTCGATCCCGTGGCCGCGCAGATGCTCGAGAAACTCCGCCACGTCCTGTTGCTCGGCCGCCAGCAGCACGCCATTGCGCCCTTCCAGAAACTCCGCGAAGGTCCGCAGGTCGCTCAGATACGCCTCGCAGGTGAGCGGGCGCAGCCCCTTTTCCACGCGCAGATACGCCTGATAGTCCTTGAGAAGCGCTAGATTGCGGGTGCTGTCCACACCCCGATTATCCGTGTCTCCGGTCCCCGGCAGGCGCGGCCGCGCCTGTTACCGTACCTCGTTTATCAAGGAATCAACTTCATCACCTCATTGCGGCGCTCAGGCAGCGCACACCCGAATTGAGGTTTTACTGAACGTTCACGTGCATCGATGGGGTGTCTTCGAAGAAAATAGAATGGACGGATTTCGGAACAAATTGAGGAACATTTGACTTCTACACAGATCGAACAGATGGAAATTGCCCAATGGACCGCTGAAGAGCTGGAAGGGCTGGTTTTGGCCAGCAAGCCCAAGGTGGCGGTCTTTGATTGCGATGGAACGCTGTGGGGTGGCGACTCGGGCTACGGGTTCATGGTCTGGTCATTGGAACAGGGCTTGGTTTCGCGTTCCACTGCCGACTGGATAGACAACCGCCATCGCGCTTACCGCTCCGGTCAGATCAGCGAAGTTGTGATCTGCGGCGAGATGATCCAGATATACTCCGGCCTGCGTGAACAGGAGCTGCAAGCCGCCGCTGCTCGGTACTTCGAAGAGATGGTGAGCGGACGCATCTTCGAGGAGGTGGCGCAACTAGTGGCCGCGCTGCGCCAAGCAGGCGTCGCGCTCTGGGCGGTGAGCTCCACGAATCGCTGGGTTGTCGGCGAGGGTGTGCGCCGTTTCGGCATTCCGCAGGAACATATTCTGGCTGCGGAGGTACGCGTCGCCAATGGACTAATCACCAGCGAGATTCTGGACGTGCCCACCGACGAAGGGAAGGCCGTGGCGTTGCGGCGGGTGGGCTTGCCCCATCCCGATGCCGTCTTTGGCAATTCAATTCACGACCTGGCCATGCTGGAGATGGCGCGCAACGCTTTCCCGGTGAACCCCTCCCCGGCGCTGCTGGCAGCGGCGGCAAAGCACGGCTGGGGCTACTTCCGTCCTCGCTCCGCGGAGGGCATCTCGGCCGCAGTGTCTGGAGAATAACGGCGTTTTTGGGGCTGGATGCTCGAAGTCGATCTCCAACGATCTGGCGTTCCGCTGCGGCCGAAGGGTGTACCTATCTATCTCTTTTGTTTCGTTTACACTAGAGAGGTGGCAGAAGATCAGCCCAACGTGCGGCCCCGTCCCCTGGGGCCAGCCCTTCGCTTTGTAGCCGCCGCGCTCATCGTGCGCAGCGGCGAAGTCCTGATCGGCCAGCGCCGTCCCGACCAGCCCATGGGACCGCTCTGGGAGTTTCCGGGCGGCAAGATCGAGCCCGGCGAGAGCCCG
>JAKABE010000198.1 GCA_021801945.1 Acidobacteriota bacterium | reverse complement strand
CAGCCGCTCGGGAATGATCTACGCCAGCATTTCCGGGCCGCGCGGCAAACAGACGCCGGTTTCGGTTGTGCGCGTGAGTCCGGATGGACGCGGGACGCCGTTTGTCACCGGGATTCTGAATGCAACTGGGTTGGCCTTTTCACCGGACGGCGATCTGTATGTAAGCTCGCGCGCCGAGGGTACCGTCTACCGAGTGGACTCGGGCGGCGATTACACAGTGTACGCCGAGGGGATGGGTGTGGCCACGGGGGTGGCGTTTGACCGCGAGGGCAATCTTTATGTGGGTGACCGAAGCGGGACAGTCTTCAAGATCAATCCGGAGCGCCAGATCTTCGTCCACGCCACGCTGGAGGCCAGCGTGGCGGCCTATCACCTCGCAGTGAATGCCGAAGGGACACTTTTCGTGACGGCGCCCTCGCTTTCCTCTAACGAGGCCATCTGGGCAATCGATGCCAATGGCGACACGCGGGCATGGTTCCGCGGATTGGGGCGTCCGCAGGGGTTGGCCCTCTCAAAGGAAGGGGATGTGTATCTGGCCGCCTGCCTGCATGGGCAGCGAGGTCTGGTGCGCATCACCGAGCAAGGCGAGGCCTCGCTGGTGGTGGCCGGGCCAAATCTGGTGGGCGTGGCATTCTCGCCCTTCGGCTCCGCCATCCTCACCACGCACGATGCCGTTTATGATGTGGACTTAGGGGTTGCAGGCCTCGATCTTTATTAGCTATCAGCTTGCAGCTTTCTGCCGTCGGTTTAGTTCTGCATTGCCGGCGGTCGCGCCCAGGGCAACACATCTTATTCACTGCTGAGTTAGCGGAAAGCTTAAAGCTGAGGGCCGAAAGCTTTTGAAATGAAATCCGAGATCATCGCAGTCGGCTCCGAGATGCTTACGCCTTACCGTCAGGACACGAACTCTCTCTATCTGACCGAAAAGCTGAACGAGATCGGCGTCACCGTGGCCTTCAAAACCATCGTAGGCGATCGGCGCAAGGATCTGGTGAACTCCATCCGCACGGCGCTCGGTCGGGTCGACATCCTTATCCTTATGGGGGGGCTGGGGCCTACGGAAGACGACCTGACGCGCGAGGCCGCGGGAGAGGCGCTTTCCCTCACTTTGCGGCGCGAGGCAACGCAAGTAGCTGCCCTGCACGCCCGTGCCGCCGCGTGGCGCATCACCATGCCCCCCAATAACCTCAAGCAAGCCGATGTGCTGGAAGGCGCGACGCTGCTCCCCAACCCCAACGGCAGCGCGCCCGGCCAGTGGCTTGACATCACCTTTGCAGACTACCGCAAGCTTGTGATGCTCATCCCTGGACCACCGCACGAGTGCCGGCCGCTCTTCGACGCCGAGTGCATGCCGCGCCTGCGCGAGATTGTGCCGGCGCGCTTTATCGCCAAGCGCACGCTCAAAGCAGCCATGATTCCCGAGTCGCAGGCCGACAAACTGCTGGCCCCGATCTACACCGCGTATCCCGATGTGGAAACCACTATCCTGGCTCACGCCGGCGACCTTCAGCTCAATCTGATCTGCGCCAAGCCGAAGATCGAGGTGGCGCAGCAGCGCGTGGACGAGTTGGCAGGCCGCATGGAAGAAACCTTGGAGGACTGGCTCTACTCCTCGCAGGGTGAATCGCTGGAGCAGATCGTTCTTTACTATCTGGGTCTTCGTCAGGCCACGTTGGCTGTGGCCGAAAGCTGCACGGGTGGCCTGATCGCGGAGCGAATCACCTCGATTTCCGGCGCATCGCGCTCGTTTCTGGGCGGGGCCATCGTCTACTCCGACGCGCTGAAGGCGGCGTTCGCGGGTGTGCCAGCTGATCTGATCGCCCAGCACGGAGCCGTATCCGCTGAGGTGGCCAAAGCCCTGGCGCAAGGGATTCGCCTGCGCACCGGCGCCACCCTGGGTCTAGGGGTAACAGGCGTCGCAGGACCCACTGGCGGCAGTGAAGCCAAGCCCGTAGGCCGCGTGTACATCGCCCTCTCCGATGCGCAGAAGAACGAAGCCGTGGAAAAGAACTTCCGCGGCGACCGCATCCGCATCCGCGAGTGGAGCAGTCAGCAGGCGTTGGACCTAGTGCGCAGGCGGCTGATGTAGCCGCCTGAACTCCGCCGAGCTAGCGGTCTCCCGCTCTATACCGACGGGCGCGGAGTCACCTGGCGTGTGGTGATCACCAGCTTGGCCGGGGTCAATCCAGTGCGAGTCGTGGCTTCGATCTGAATCTCACCCGCAGATTTGGTCGCTTGCACAATCGCTTGCGCATAACCGTTGAAGAGCGAACGCTTGGAGGCTTTGTCCTTCTCATGGGAGTTGGGATTGCCGTTGCCCACTCCAATGACCGAACCCTGGCCGGTGACCTTGAAAACGATGAGATCATCGGCCGTCGGAACGAGACGGTCTTGGCTGTCGCGGGCTTCCACAGTCAGCATGGCTACGTCTTCGCCATCCGCATTGATCTGAGTACGGTCGGCGGTCAGCCGAATCGTCGCCGCGGGGCCAGTGGTTTCGCGCTTGTCAGTCAACGCGAGCTTGCCGTTCTTATAGCCGCGGGCTTCAATGGAGCCTGGCTCATAGCGCACCTTCCACTCGAGGTGGCCGAGATGCGGGACTTTTTGCCGACCTACGCTCTTTCCGTTGAGGAGCAGTTCCACTTCATCGAGGTTGGAGTAGACCCAAACAGGGATCTCGTTGCCTTCCTGGCCTGCGAAGTTCCAGTGCGGGAAGAGGTGTAGGACCGGCTCGTTGCCCCACCAGGACCTGTAGTAGTAGAAGTCGTCCTTGGGGAATCCGCACGTGTCCACAATGCCGAACTGGGAACTGATGGAGGGCCAGCCGTAGGGCGTTGGCTCACCACGATAGTCAAAGCCGGTCCAGGCAAAGCCTCCCGCCTCCCACTCGCGCGTGCCGTAGAAGGTCCACCACTGCTCGGCGGATTCGCCCCACTTTACCGGAACGTCGTAGGCGCTCACTGTATTGCGCAGCGGGTCGGTGGTGTACTCGCCGCGAGTGCCGATGGTGCTGGCCGTCTCCGATCCGTAAAGCGGCCGCGTTGGATTTTCCTGGTGATAAGCATCCGGAAATTGCAGATTGTAGTTGAAGCCGATGATATCAAGTGGGACCGAAACTCCCTGCTTATTGTCGCCGTTGACGGCCGCGGAAACCACACGGGTGGGATCGAGTTCGTGACACTTGCGCACCATGGCCGCCGCGATCTTTTCCCCCTGCTCGGCCATCGGCTTCTGCAGTTGCCACTCTTCGTTGCCGATGGACCAGATGATGATGGACGGAGAGTTGCGGTAGCGCTTCACCATCGCTTCGAGTTGGCGAAGGCCGCTGGGATTGGAACTCATCTGGCGCGTCTCGCACATCATCATCGCGCCCATGCGGTCGCAGGCCTCCACCCACTCCGGGGTGGGCATGTTGTGGGAGGTGCGCACCGCGTTGCACCCCATCTGCTTGAGCACGCCGAGCCGGAAGTACTGCAAGCGGTCAGGCAGTGCCGCGCCCACGCCAGCGTGATCCTGGTGATTGCAGGTGCCCTGGATCTTGAGGGACTTGCCGTTGAGGAAAAATCCCTTCTGCGCGTCGAAGTGCGCAGAGCGAATGCCGAAGCGGATATGTTCGGCGTCGCGCACACCGCCGTTGGACGACACTGTAACCACCGCCGTGTAGAGACTCGGCGCATCCGGTGACCAGAGCGCGGGATGCGTGACGCGTGCTGTCGCATCAAAGGAAGCCGAACCCCAACCGGCGATGCGCTGCGCGGGAGCTTCAGCGGTAGCGACGGTCTTGCCCGCAGCATCCAGAATCTGCCATCTTACGCGCGCGTTCTCGCCCTGCTCGTTGTGGTTTTCGACCACCGTTGCCAGGGCCAGCGAAGCGGTATCGCCAGAGATGGTTGAGCGCACCGTGCTCTCCCAGTTTCCCAAGTGAAGCGGGTCCATCTTACTCAGCCACACATGCCGGTAGATGCCTGCGCCCTCGTAGAACCAGCCGTCACCAAAGCTCGCGTCCACACGCGCAACGATGTAATTGGTGGCGCCGTAGCTGAGAAAATCTGTCAGGTCGAAACGGAAGGGCGCGTAACCGTTATCGTTGCGGCCGATGAAGCATCCGTTGACAAAGATCAGCACGTCGCGAAAGGCGCCGTCAAATTCCACCCAAATGCGGCGGCCCTGGTCGCTGGCGGGAATGTCGAAGGCTCGCCGGTACCAGCCCACGCTGGTATCTGGATAACGCCGGCCGAGCGGCTTGTACCCATGCGATTTCTGTACTTCGTCCCACACAAACGGCAATTCGACTGCCCAGTCGTGCGGCAGATTGAGCGAGCGCCACTTCGAATCGTCAAATCCAGCCTTGGCGAATTTAAAATCGCCGGTCTTGGCAAAGTCGCTCTGGCTGTAGCCGAAGTCGAGATCCTTGCTGGGGTCGTTGCCGTTACCGAAGAAAAACTTCCAGTCAAAGTCGAACAGCAGACGCTGGCGCGGGACCGCGGGCGCGAGGGCTCCGGTGTCCTGTGCCTGAGGTTCGCCGCTCGCGAGCGCAGCATCGCTCCCCCAGGCCTGCCGCGGCAACATCGACGAGGCAGAAAGCGCCAGTCCGGAACTGAGTAGATCGCGGCGCGAAATCTTCGCCATGAAAAGCTCCTTTCACTTCACTGGCTGCTGCACAGAATCGAGACACAGCGACCGGCGACAAGCCAGTTGGCACTATAAATCAGGAAGGGGAGCTCCGTAAACCTCTTCACGAGCGGCAATCGCATGGAGTGAATTCGTTGACCAATCGGATTCCGATGGCCCCGCCCCGTAGGCGCAGTGGATGTTAGCCGCGCACTTCAGCGAGGAGAAGCTAGCCCCACGATGAGGCGCCAGCCCCGGAGGGGCAACGCAAATCCGCTGCACTTTCTGCTCCAAGCCCAATCATCCAATTGCCCTGCCTAGCCAGGTCTTCCGCACCCGTTCGCGATCCGCATCCCGAGCTTCAGCGCCGCAGCCTTCCTGGCGCCGGATATGGTAGATTCAATAGGCAGGCCGCCTGCCGGAGAGATGGCCGAGCGGTTTAAGGCGCACGCTTGGAAAGCGTGTGTACTTTAACGAGTACCGTGGGTTCGAATCCCACTCTCTCCGCCATTTAGAACCAACAACTTACACAAATTGCTTCCTGCCGAAACAATACCACAAATCTTCAAGGCGTGAGCCTTTTCAATGCGTGGCTTTCTTCGCGTCCTGCCTCTTCTTTTTCTGCCTGCAATTTGCGCTGCACGTGGTGGCATCATTTCGTTGCAACCACGGCCCACTACCCACGTAAAGGTACTGATGGCAGCTCTCAAACATCTCGCAGCGGCGCTCTTCAATTTCGCCTGATACGACATGGGCAAAGATCAGCCACATATGGGCAAGCAAATTCACGGGACGGAGCATCAGGCTCAACTCGGGCGTCACGATGCACGGAGTTGTATGGCTTGGTGTCTCGGTGTCCGTGAGGGCGCTTTGTATCTCGTACTGCAATGCTTTCCGCGCAAGCGGGACAACATCCCCAACTGGATACTTGGTCACATCCTTGGCCATCACTATCGCATGGCACGTGCTAGTGTCTATCGAAGGAAGCGCGGGATCACCACTGTGCGGACGCCGCGTCTTCTTGTCGGGGTTTATCTCTAGCGGGTGGCGAATTTGCCAGTACAGAATTGCACCCTTGGGGCGAGCGAAGAGCTTGTCTAGCTCCACAGGCGTCCCTACCTGGAGGCAGTTCTGTGACGGTTCCGCGGATCAAGAATATGAGCACATCGGTTCGACAGCGGCTCCAGAACTATGCACAGAGCAGCGGACGGCCCTTCGGCGAGGTGCTCCAGTATTACGCCATGGAGCGGTTTCTCTACCGCCTTTCGGTGTCGCCGTACGCTGAGAAATTCCTGCTGAAAGGGGCGCTCATGCTTATGGCATGGCGGGCGCCGGTGTCCCGGCCCACCATGGACATCGATCTCCTTGGAAAAACAAACAACGAGGTTGAATCCATCGTGCAGCAGATGCGGGAGGTGGTCCAGGTTGACGCTCCAGATGGCGGAATTGTCTTCGATCCTGCCTCGTTTGCCGGCAACGCCATTCGCGAAGATGCCGATTACTCCGGGGTTCGGGTTACATTCACCGGAAGTCTGGGTGCGGCCAGAATTCACATGCAGATCGACATCGGCTTTGGCGACACCGTAACGCCCGCTCCAGAAAAGCTGTCGTATCCCACAATCCTCGACTTCCCCGCGCCCATGCTGTTCGGATACAGCCGGGAGACGGCAATCGCGGAAAGTGCGGTAGCTGCCTTAGTACAGTGACTACTGCCTGTTGTGTTTTTGTGTAGGCAGGACTGCTCTTGAGGGTCGGTAACGCGTAGGTTTCGTGACCACGGCGTTCTCC
>JAKABE010000197.1 GCA_021801945.1 Acidobacteriota bacterium | reverse complement strand
GCCGATGTTGCGGGCCAGCGCGGTGAGTCCGGAGACCTCGTTGTTCTTCTCCTGCGGGACGCCGACATAGGACATGACGCTGATCGGCACAAAGAGAAACGGCATGCCCAGCACCATGATGACGCGCCAACTGGCGGCGTCCCAGAAGCTGATGCTCAGGTCGAGGCTGGAGATGCGCCAGATGCCGAAACTGACCCATGCGAATCCGAAGCAGATCATGGCGCGGGGATCGACCTTTTGGCCGATGAAGCCCACGATGGGCAGAAGTACGATCAGCACCAGGCCCCCGAGGGAGAGCACCATGCCGGCTTCGGTCGCGGTGTAGCCCATGACCTCTTGCAGGAACTGCGGGATCATGACCGTCGTGGAGTAAAGCGCGGCCCCGATGACCAGCATTACGAGCTGGGTCATGCTGAAGTTGCGGCTGCGATAGAGCGGGAGATCGATGATGGGGTGCGGAGTGGTAAGCTCGCGCCAAAGAAAGGCGAGGATGCCAATTCCCGCCAGGAAGGCGCAGGCGACGATCAGGTGCGATCCGAACCAGTCTTTCTCCTGTCCCTTGTCGAGCATGATCTGGAAGGCGCCGATCGTGACGGCGAGCAGGCCGAGGCCGATGCCGTCGATGCCGCCGGTCTTCTTGCGAACGCGTTTCATGTAGGGCGGATCTTCCACGATGCGGCTGGTGAGAAGCAGGGAAAGAATGCCGACCGGGATATTCAGGAAGAAGATCCAGCGCCAGGTGTAGTTGTCTGTGATCCATCCGCCGATGGTCGGACCGATGGCCGGCGCGACCACAACGGCCATCCCGTAGATGGCGAAGGCAACGCTGCGCTTTTCAGGAGCGAAGGTATCGGCGAGGATGGCGCGCTCGCTGGGTTGGAGGCCTCCCCCCGCCGCGCCCTGAATGACACGGAAGAAAACCAGCAGAGCCAGAGAGTTCGCGAGGCCGCAACAGAAGGAAAAGAGGGTGAAGGCGGCGACGCAACTCATGTAGAAGCGCTTGCGGCCGATGCGGTTGGCGATCCATCCGCTGATGGGCAGAACGATGGCGTTGGAGACGAGATAGGAGGTGAGAACCCAGGTGGCTTCTTCGTAACTGGCGCCGAGCGAGCCGGCAATGTGCGGGAGCGCAACATTGGCGATCGACGAATCGAGCGCCTCCATGAACGTGGCGAGCGTGACCGTGAAGGCGATCACCCACGGATTGAACCGCGGCTTCCACGTCTCATCAAAATAGAACTCACTGTCGGCGTCCCGCGGTTTCGCGGAAACGGCAACGGCTGATTGCGCCATGCGCGCTCCCTGAGCTGTCTTTATCTTGCGATGCGGTTGCGATACCAGGACTGAACGGAACGGATGCCCTCAACCCGGGAGTTCTTTACTCCATGCAGGCTGGGGAGCAAGGGCGCAAAGAACCGCGAGCGGTCCTGCTGACAGGATAAAACATGCATCGCGCGGCTGAAGCCGCGCCCCTTCAAGACTCCGCTTCAGTCCGGGTCTTTCCGCAGGCCGGGATGCCGTACCCTGCACAGCGATCCGGGCATTGGCGCCGCAGGAGTGCCGGCAATGGAGCTTTAGGCTAAAATGTGGCGTCGGGCGGTTGTGACCCTCGAAAGCGGTCTGGGACCGTTGACCGTGGGGCTTCCCTAAGCTGTCAATTTCTCGGAGGAACGGCAGAAGACTTCTGGTCCAATATGAAATGTCTGTTCGCCAGCCTGCGAGTTGCGCATTCCCATAACCCTCTGGGTTTATAAACAAGGCATCGTAACTTCCCTTTAAGGAGCTAGCTAAGATGAACTTTGCTCGCAGGACTCTTCCCCTGGCCGCGCTGGCGCTGATGACTATGCTGTCATGCGACGCGTGCAGATCCAAGACCAAGCAAGCTGCGAACCAGCAAGCGCAGCAGCCGTCCACGATGGGCCAGCAGTCTTCCACCACGGCTCAGGAGGCTGCCAACGAGCCCCAGGCGAATCCTGGCGGGCAGCAAGCCTACCGTGCTGCTTCCCAGATGCCGGCGGCCGCTCCGCAGGCTCCGCCGCCGCCAGCCGTAGTGGTTCTTCCCGCCGGCACGCGCATCCGCGTCACCCTCGACCAGGACCTGGGATCGAAGATCAGCCGTCCCGGCGACTCGTTCACTGCCACTGTTACCAATCCCATTTTGGTCAACGGCCACACAGTCGTTCCCAGCGGCGCACGCGCCGACGGCATGGTCATCAACGCCAGGCCCCTGGGCCGATTCAAAGGCGGGGCGCTTCTCCAGATCCGCCTTGAACGTGTTCATACCAGGTGGGGCAGCTACCCGGTGGCTACGAGTTCAATCGATCGCGTGGAAAAGGGCAAGGGCAAGCGGAGCTTGCTCCTCACAGGCGGCGGAGCAGGCCTGGGAGCGCTCATCGGCGGACTGGTTGGCGGCGGCAAAGGCGCGCTGATCGGTGGTCTGGCCGGAGGCGGCGCCGGCGCCGCGGGCAGCGCATTCACAGGGAATAGGGAGATCTTTCTGCCCGCGGGAACCTACCTGACCTTCCACCTTTACAACTCTGTTCACATCACTGAATAGCAGTTGAACGCGGCGCACGGCGCCCTGATCCTCCACGGATGAGGGCGCGTGCGCGGCTTGCAGCGCGATCATGTTGCGCCGATCAGTCGCTTGCGGCCCAACAAGGCGATTTTCAGCCAGTCGCGCTGTGGATGCGCGCTCTCTGTCAAGCTGTTTCGGCGAATAGATTCGGCACGTATGGGTGCAATTGGGGCATCTCCATCGCGTGACGGCCTGCTCGCTGGGTGCGTTCGCCACGCGTGGCTTTTCAAGGCCGCGATGCTTTGGGGCCTTTTAGCGCCGGATGCAGCCGCGAGAGCTGCGTTCTGCCCGCAAGGCCACGATTGATCGCGACGCGTGATAGGGTATGTGAGTGCGCCGGAGGTTCCTGATCCTCGTTGCTGCTGCGGCCATTTTGCTCATGGTCTTTCCCCCCGTGTTCGATGCCTTCGACAAGTGGGACAGGACCCCGGAGATCCCCATAGCTGGTCACAATACGGAAACCGACTTCGTGGTGTTGGCTCTCGAAGTTGGGTTGGGCATGGCTGTGGCTTGGGCCGCCACCCTCCTAGTGAACTGGCTGGCCGCGTGGTTTGCGCCGCGTGCGCAGAAGGCTTCAGTCCCCATCCGGCCTCAGGTTTGCGCCATCGACTATCTGCTGTGGCTCTTCTCGCCTCCCTGGGCCTTCGCCTCCCTCCGCATTTAGAACTCCCGTGATCGTCTTCGCCGTGTTTGTGCACGCGTGTGCAGTGGTGCGCATGATCTCTCGAAAGACTACTCTTGGGAGTTTCTGATGAAAAATAATGGTCCCGGCACGCCCCAGACCGGGCCCTGCCGCAGGCATGCCGCAGCCGTTTGTGCTGCCGTAGCACTCGTATTCGCCGCGAGTGCTGGATTAGCCGCCGGTCAGGTATCCGATGCCGATGCTGTCGCCGTCGAGCTTCATTCGTTCACGCCGCACGCGGTTGCATACGCGCAGGTCGAGCCCATCACCGTGGTTCCGGTTGAGGCTGCGGAAAGCGGCGTTATTTCAGGTTTGCAAGTTGTGCCGGGCACGCAGGTCCACGCCGGGCAGGAGCTGGCGCATCTGAGCGGCCCCACCCTGCAAACAATGCTGATGCAGAGCGAAGCCGACCTGCGCAGCGCCCGCTCGCAGTTCAGCGCCGCCCAGAAACTGCTGGCTATTGAGCGCGAGCAGTTGCCGTCGCACCTGACCACGCGCCAGGCCGTCCAGCAGGCGGCAAGCGCGGATGCACAGGCGCAGACGGCGTTAGACAACGCGCAATCCCGCCTCAAGTTCGTGCGCCAGATGATGACGCTGACCGCGCCGGCCAGCGGCCTGGTGCTGTCGCTCTCGAGCGCCGACGGGCAGCTCGTGAACGCCGGCCAGACTGTCGTCACGTTACAGCCGGATGGCCGCTTGTGGCTCCGCGCCAGCTACTACGGCCCCGCGCTCAGCTCCATCCGCACCGGCATGCTGGGCCGCTTCACGCCATCCGATGGAAGCGCGCCCATCCGCGTGCGGGTGTGCTCGATCCCGGGGCTGATCGCCGCCGGCGGAGGCGAATCCATCGCCCTCTGCCCCTTGCAGGCAAATGCCTCATGGCTGAGTGGCGAGGCCGGCCAGGCAACGCTCGATCTTCCGCGACAGAGGCTGGTTGCGGTTCCCACGCGGGCGCTGGTCTTGAACCAGGGCAAATGGTGGGTCATGGTGCGTACCGGCAAAAGCGATTATCCCCAGCAGGTCGAGCCCGGCCCCACGGAGGGCTGGAACACCTACATCGAAAGCGGGCTCGCACCCGGCGCGCAGGTCATCGTGAACAATGCCTATCTTCTCTTCCACGCAAGCGTAGCCGAGCAGTTCCAAATCCCGGACTGATGCCGATGACCGAGCAGAATTTCATTCGCCGTCTTTTTTTGCAGCCGTTGTTCTGGGGTCTGATCTACGGCGCGCTCGTCGCCTATGGCGTCTACGCCTACTGGAAGATCCCCGTCGAGGTGCTGCCGCAGTTCAACTACCCCATGATCAGCGTCATGACGCACGAGCCCGGCGCCACGGCCACCGAGCTTGAGACCGAAATCACGTGGCCGCTGGAAGGCCAGATCATGTCTCTGCCCAACCTGGTCAGCGTGCGCTCCAGCATGGGCAACGGCAGAGTGGAGACCGATGTTCGTTTCCGCGAGGGCACCGACAGTGAGATGGATCTGATGGCCGTCAACGGCGCCCTGGACCGCGCACGGCCGGAGATGCCGCCCACGGTGCATCCTGTCTCGGAGATCATGGGCAACGCTATCGACGAAGTCGCCGACTACGCCCTCCGGTTACCCGCCTCCGTCGCCCCTGCCGAGGCCGAGCGCGCCGTCATGGCCAATATCGTGCCTGCGCTCCGTGCCCTGCCCGGCATCTACCAGGTCGAGGTCTTCGGCGCCGGTGAAGAGGCCCTCTGGGTGCAGCCCGATCTCGCCGCCATGTACCGCTACGGCGTCTCTGTGACGGAGTTGCTCAGCGCACTCCAGCAGCAGGTGCTCATCAATCCCGGCGGGTACATCGCCGCCGGCCACCAGGACGTCTTCATTGAAGTCCGCAATCTTCCCGACCACGCCGCCAGCCTCGAGAACATTCCCGTGCCATCGGCTCACGGCCCCATCCCGCTGCATGACCTGGCGCGCGTCGTCCGCGCCGGCGTGCCCACGCTGAACGCTGCCCTGCTCGACCGGCGTCCCTCCGTGGCGATGGTGGTGTACAAGCAGCCGTACGCCTCAACCATCCCCGTCGACCGGAGCGTGAGCGAGGTTCTCGCCGCGAGCCTCAAAGAGCTACCGTCCGGCGTGCGCTGGGTCAGGATCTACAGCCAGGGCCATCTCGTTGAGAGCGTCGGCTCCGATCTCGGCAGAAATCTCCTCCTCGGCGGTTTGCTCGCCATCGGCGTGCTGTTCTGGGTCCTCGGCGCAGGCCGCGGCATCTGGATTCTGGCGCTGAGCATCCCGCTCTCGCTGTTGCTGGGCATCGCCGGACTCTACGCCGCCGGCCAAAGCCTCAACCTGATGACCTTCGGCGCGCTCACCATCGCCGTCGGACTGCTCTGCGACGACGGCATCATCGTTCTGGAGAGCATCTACCACCGCTGGGAGCAGGGCGACGACCGCTGGACCGGCGTGGTGCAAGGCCTGAAGGATATTGCCGGGCCGGACGTGACGGGAACGCTGACCACGGTTGCATCCTTTGCCCCGCTGCTCTTCGTTGGTGGGCTCGCAGGCCTCTTCTTCATCCCTTTCGCTCTGGCCATGACGTTTTCGTTACTGGCCTCGCTGCTCATCTCCCTCAGCCTCATTCCCCTGAGCCTCGGATTCCTCAACGCCAGGGCGCGCACCCAATCCACCCTGGCCAGCAAAGCCCTCGATTTCCTGCGCGGCAAAAACGAGCGCCTCTTCAGCGTGGCCGCCCATCATCCTCGCTGGAGCCTTTCGATCTGCGTGATTCTACTGCTCGGCAGTCTCGGTGGCCTCGTTCTGGTTCCCATCGACTTTCTGCCCCTGCCCAACGAAGGCGTCTTGCTCGAAAGCTTCACCCTCCCGCCCGGCAGTTCCCTGGCCGATACAGAGTCCGCGGTGATGAGCATGAGCAAGCGCATGGCCGCAGACCCCGCCGTCAACCACATCTACGCCCGCATCGGTTCACCCTCGACCGGCGTCTATACCGAGCCTTCTTATGCCGGCGAGATCCAGATCACGCTCAAACCCAGCATCAAAGTGAACAGCCTCGACGCCCTCAGCGCGCGTCTTATCCGCGAGAGCCAGATGCCGGGAGTTCAGGTCTCGATGGATACGCCCACCATCGAGCGCGTGGGCGAAAGCCTTGCCGGCCTGCCTCAACCTT
>JAKABE010000196.1 GCA_021801945.1 Acidobacteriota bacterium | reverse complement strand
GAAAGCGCCAAAGCGGGCCCCCGGATCGCCGGGACCGTTTTTCTCGGCTGCCGATACATTTCGCACGCTGAAGAAGCTCTTCAGAAAGGTGTGCAGCGTCACCGGCGAGTGGCCTTCGCCTCCAAAGAGCACCGTGCGCTCGAAACCGAGTTCAAAGTTCGGGGTGGGCTTGAAACTGATCTCCTCAACGTGCACCCAGGGGTCGCCGGGATTGATCACGTTCGGAATGTTGGGCGAGGGGTTCGCAACATAGGCCGGGTTGGTCATCAACGTATGGCCGCGCAGCGAGCCCACAAGAAACTCATACCGGAACGGACCCGTAACGCGCGAAAGCAGAGGAATGTGCAGCGGCTCGATGCGATTGATGTGAAAAGCGTAGATGTTTTCGGCGTTATTGGAGTACGCCATGCTAGCACCCTCGGCCGGGCTCAGCCAGTCGTCCACTTTGCCGAAGGAAAACACATGGTTCAGAAACTGATAGGAGACGTAGCCCTCGAGAAAGCGCGTTTGAATAGCCGAGCCGATCGGCCCCTCGGGAATCGTGGCTTGGTAATACGGTTGGTTGGTCGCTGGATTGAGGTAGGAGGTTCCATCCACGGCGGAAAGTTCCTGGGCCAGGCTGGCGGAATAGCCCGTAGCCGAAGGCGCACCCTGAAATTCGCCGCGCACGTACACCGTGAACCGGCCGGCGGTAGCGTAACCGCTGAAGCCCGAATAGTTGTTGAAGCCGCTTTCGTACGGCCTTCCGTAATCGTTGATGATGGTCGAACCGAGATGAAAGCTGTCGCGCAGAGGCGTACCGCTGATGCCGCGAGCCAAGGTATAAACAGACGTAATGCGGGCTCTGCCCTTCATCTTCAAGCACGGGCCCTCATTGTCCGGGAGCAACTCGTAGCTGACGGCGTTGTAAATCTCCTGAGCCTGTTCCGCAGTGGAACTGCCGGTGGATTCCGCATCCTGAATGTTTGACTCGGCCTCATCCAGCATCTGGTTGACTCTGGCGCGCGTCCAGGGTCGGATTCCCACGAACACGCTGTCGATATAACCCATCGAGTAGAGCCGCAGAATCTCTGGATAGATCCAACTGTCCACGGGGATAAAGGGTGAGCCCATCGACCCAGGTTCACAGACCGATTCAGCACCGCTTGCAGCGCTCGCCACCTGTGCCGATCCTCCCGGTGCTGCCGGTTGTTCAGCCGCGAGCACGTTACCTTGAATCAGGAAAAGTCCCGCCAACCCAGCCGCGCATAAACCTCGAGAAACCCAAGTGATGCGTCCACTCATGATCCCAATGTATCACCCATGCGCACCCGCTCGAAGAGCAGAGAAACCTTGAATGGTGCGGAGTTGCCGTTGGAACTTGGTTGTTACTTCAGCTTTAAGATGCTGCCTGAACAAGCCCTTTCGGGAAAGATAATTCTCCAAATTTCGAACCGGGTCGTCGGCTGGTTCGCCTCCGCGCTTTCTCGTCCCCGACAGGCGCACAAACTCGCATTCGACGAGCGTGGGACCGTTGCCGCGGCGGGCATGGGCAATGGCCTCGGAAGCCACGCGGTAGATGGCCACCACGTCGTTGCCGTCAACAACAATGCCGGGGAAGTCGTAATGTTTGCCCCTCCCGCCTCGGTATCGCGTGCCCGCATCGCAGCAGTCGACAAAGACGATCGGCAGATTTTCCGCGTCTGCCCGGCGCATGGCCTCCCGCCAGGCGGTTTGCACAGCGCCCGTTTTCCCTTCGGCCCCGCAAAAGACCACAGCGATCCTTCCGTTCCGCTCTTCCTTAGCGGCCGCGGCGGCCCTCACGGCGGCTTTGAGTTGCACAACTCCGGCAGCACCGCGGGCATTGGCCGCGTCCGGGTAGAGCGCGGCGTAAAGGTGCCTTGGCGGCACCCCCTGCGCCAAAGACACGCTCAGTCCGCCATCGCACACGGACAAGGTATCTTCAGGGCGCAGATCAATCACCGCACCAACAGCCGGCGCCGCGCGGCCAAGGCTGCGCCGGCAACGCGCCGGCAATTTGCCTGGTCTCGATAAACTTCGAATGTGCTCTTCCAACAACCGGCACTTGAGCAGCGCAACGTAGAGTTCAAACAGCTTCGCTTCGGAGATGAGTGAGAAACCGTTGTCGCCTGGGGGTCCGGGCGACGCGCCGGCTTTTGTTTTCCTCGCGGTCATTTTAGGAACAAGAAACCTCGGTGGCTGCTGCGATTGTAAACGGATGGCGAGCCACAGTCTCTGCGGCTGGAAAAGTACGAGTTCGCCCGTGTGGCCTCCGAAGCGTCGCCTCCGGCTTCGCTTTCTACTGGTTCGCTTCGGACCGGACCCGCTCCGTTCGTCCCCACCGCGCCACGCTGAACTGCGCTCCCGCGAACAGGACAAGACCGGAAATATACGCCCAGAACAGCAGGCCGACCGAAATAAAAAACGGTCCGTAGAACGACTGTAAATCCAGGTGTGGCAGCACGGCGACAAAAACAGCCCGCGACCCCAGCCAGACGATCCCGGTGAAAATAGCGGTGCGCAGAACCGGGCGCCAGGGAACCCTGCGGTGGGGCAGAAGCCAATAAATAAAGAAGAAGAACAGGATCGACGCCACGCCCGTGGTCGCGATCAGCCAGATGTCAGCCATCCCCTTGAACACAAAGTTGTCTGTGTGATGGAAAAAGATGACCGTCAGAATTTCCTGCGCTCCCTCATTCAGAAAGATGCTGATCATGGCCAGCGCTACCATGAGCAACGCCAGCCCGAACGCCACCAACTGGTTCAACAGGTAATTGCGATTCTTGGTCACGCCCCAGGCCTGATTCAGCGCCACCTCAAGTGGCAGAAAGATTCCCGTGCAGGCAACCAGAATCATGACCAGCGAAAAGACCTGTACACCGTGTCGCGACGACAAGGCAGCTGCGGCCCTCATATTATTCGCCAGCCAGTCCGGTTCCTTGGTCACGGTGGGAAGAAAGTAATTCACCATATCGTCGACCACTCTCACCATCCTCACCGGCGAATGAAAGACTGAGAGTGCAAGCGTGTAAAGCAGCACCACAAACGGAATAAACGAGAGGATCGCGTTGGCGGCCACGCTAAATGCGAAGGTATGAACCTCCACATCCAGCAAGTAGGCAGCGACCGCTTTGCCCTCCGAGCGCCAGCGGTACCATTTGGATTTGGCGGCGGGTTCGACTGCGTCCACGGAGCCGCTTGTTTCGATCACCGTCTCGCCTGGGATTTCGGAATGGGATAAATCGGCCACGCGTTTCTGTCTGCTTCAGACTCCAGGCTCCCGGCGGATCAGTCGCACCAGGAGCGCATCTGCAAGGGAGGACACATTTCCAAGAATCGCCCGCCGGCTCCTCCTCTAGGCCTATCGAAACATGGGCAGTTTCAGGTTCCGGACAAAGAAAGACCCTACCCTCCTGAGCCTAGTGTAGTCCTCACGGATCTCGACGGTTATGATTCCTGCTCGCGCCGTGCCCGCGCAGCGGGCGATAGACAGTAGCCCCGGGCGTGAGACCGGGGATGCAGGTGTAATCCGTAGATCCAACCCCGCAAGAGGGCGTAAAAAAGCGAATTCTCATCCTTCCTGCAATGCCAGACGATAATCGGCATTGTGAAAAACGCACTACACTGGGCCTTCTGCACCTGCGCAATCGAAGGATCTGCGCTGGCCCTTTAACGAATTCCGGATTCACCACCCCAGCTTCCTCAGGGCCCATCGTGCAGCCGTGCGCAAACCCTCGTCGGCTGCTTCGGCCCACGTTTCCAGCCAGGGCGCAAAGTGAACCTCACCGCTGTTGCCCATGGCGATTGCCGTGTTCCGTTTCAATCCCCAAAATCCCGCCCTGCGCACCGGCGAACCGTTGAACTCCCGCTCGAAGGACGATTCGTCCAGCGAGGCCGCCCATTCCAGCGCCGGATTCACGAGCTCCGCACGTGGCTCCAGCTCTGGGTCCACACTCAGCAGCGATTGATTGGGCGAATCGCGGCGCGGATTCCTGAGCGGACCGCGGTTCCAAGGACACACATCCTGGCAGATGTCGCAGCCGAAAATCTGGCGGCCCATCCCGTCCATCAGCTCCTCCGCAATCGATCCCCTGTGCTCGATGGTCAAATAAGCGATACATTGCCTTGCATCCATTTGGTAGGGCGCGGTGAGCGCACCGGTCGGGCAGGCGTCCAAGCAGCGCCGACAGCTTCCGCAGCGATCAGGCGCGAGCATCACATGCGCCTCGTCCTCTCGGATGGGCAAGGACGTAAGAAGAACACCAAGAAACCCATAGGAGCCCATCCGGGGATGGATCAGGCAGGTGTTTTTGCCCGTCCACCCGAATCCGGCGGCCGTGGCCAGCGCCCGCTCCACCAGCGGCCCCGTGTCCACGTAGGCGCGCGCTTCGAATGAGCCCATCTGCGCGTGTAACTGCGCTTCGAGCGACTTCAGCCGCTTCAGTAATACCCTGTGATAGTCGCTGGGCCGCCGCTCCCCGCTCGCATCGGTCCGGCTGGTCCATGCATAGCGCGCAATCCATCCTGCCCCCGGCGCAGCCGGTTCAGTCGAGCGCGGATGCGCGCTGTCATAGCTCGCGAAACACACCAACGCGGAGCGCGCCCAAGGAAAGGCATTTCTCACCCGTGCCCGTGCCAGTTCCCCGGCCTCCGTTGTCCGCTCCAGGTAGCGCATCGTGCCCGCGCGGCCTGCGCGCACCCACTCTTCAAACCGGCCTGCATCCCGTTCCTCGCTTGCGTAAGGCAACGCCACCAGCCCTGCCTCCGCAAATCCGGACTCGAGAGCGAGCGCGCGCGCCTCAACGCGCGTCAGGCAAGCAGCCGGGCTGGGCCAAGTTTCAGGCAAAGTACCTGTGATTTCCCCTGTACTTTCAGCATAATTCCCGCCCTCTCCGCCCTGCCGCACACGGCGACTTGGCTCAGCGTCTCTACCGCGAATGCCGCAGCTCTTCCCAATCCTTCTCCGTCTGGTCGGCATAGAGCGTGCCGAACTCGGCCAGCGCCTCGGCAAAGCCGCCGCCGGCACCCAGATAGCCAGCAATCACCAGTGGATCTCCCGACCGGGCGTGGCCGCGTGCCAGCAATTCTCCGCAGACCTCCGCATATGCCTTGAGCCCGTCATCGGCCAGATCAGCCAAATCGATGGAGGCTTTGTGATCTTTGAGCTGACGCACCAGGAATGCACGCCCACCCATTTCGGTCCAGCCAAGGAACGGATCGGACTGCATCTGCATGGCCCGCTGCCCTTCTACTACCCGTCGGCCGTTGTGATGGGGCACATGCGTCTCGGGTATGTAAGGCGCGTAGACCGAAGCGGCCTCCTCCTTGATCTGCAAGAAGAGCGGATCGCCGGACCCGTTGCCTTCGAAGTAAACGCAATAATCGCGCAGCCCCACCGCCCCTACGCCCACCACCTTGAAGGCTACGTCCACGGGATGGTAGAAAGACAACAAATGCTGCTGCTCGGGCTCCAGCGTTTCGCGATAAGGCCCAAGCGAGGTTAGCACCGCAGCCGCCCGCGCGCCATTCACGCGTGCCAAGGTAGGTTTCGTCTCCTTGAAGCGGCGAGGCGCTCTCGGCTTGCCGCTTGCAGGCTCGGTAAGCTTTTCCAGTGTATGCTGTGGCGTAGCCCGCTCGGCTTTCCCCAGCGCCGCGTGTACCGGCTCGGCCCCATCGACGCGGTGTACTTGAAAGCGGGCCATTTCCAGATATGGCATTCGCGCGAAAACCCGCATCTGCGCCGTATAACGCTGTACACACGCCATGACCGCGTCCCGCGCCTCCTCATCCCCATGTCCAGTCCCACTCCCAACCGCTCTGCCGGCCAGCACCAGCGAAGCCGCCATGCGCTTCAGGTCCCACTCGAATGGTCCCCGGATGGTCTCATCGAAGTCGTTAATGTCGAAGACCAGCCGGCCGTCGGGAGCGGCGTATGCGCCCAAATTGCGCACGTGCGCATCGCCGCAGAGCTGGCTTACAACGCCTGTATAGGGCAGCACGGAAAGGTCTGCGGCCATCACCGCCGCCGCACCGCGGAAATAGGCAAAGGGCGACTCCACCATGAGTTGGTGCCTCAGCTTGATAAGCGCCGGCACGCGGCCGCGCATTGACCTCTCCAGCACCATCAAAGACGGCGCTGGCCGAGCCTTCGCATTCAACTCGCCATGCCGTTGCCGCCCTACCTGCTTGCGTCGTGATTGGCCAAGACGCCGCCGTTCCTCCGGGGTTATCCAGTGCATAGAGCGCACCATACACCCTCTGCCCGGCGCGCGCAACGCTGCAATGCCCGTGATTTACACTGATTGCTCTGGAAGTCCCGCACCAGCCCGTGACGGCCTACAGGCCCGGCCGACTCCCATTTAAGGAGGAATCTCCTTTGAACCGGACCTCCCTTCTTGTGCTCTTCACTGTCTTGGTTCTCGGT
>JAKABE010000195.1 GCA_021801945.1 Acidobacteriota bacterium | reverse complement strand
TGTAAATATCCCCCAGCAAAGCTGGGGGCTTTACGTTGTGAGCCGCTCAAAGCGGCTTGAGCGGGGTCGCTAACGCGGCCCCGATATGCTTGGGGCCACCTTTCGGTGGCTACTTCCACAGGTTCAGCTGGTCCAGCCGCTTGTCTTCAGCTTCCTGGTTGCGGATGTACTCGCGTATCTGCGCCTCATCTCGCCCTACCGTTGAAACGAAGTAGCCGCGCGCCCAAAAGTGCTGACCTGTGAAATTCTGCTTGCGCTCGCCGTAGGTACGCGCCAAATGGATCGCGCTCTTACCTTTGATGTAGCCCACCACCTCCGACACCGCGTACTTCGGCGGTATCGAAAGAAGCATATGCACATGGTCCGACATCAGATGCCCTTCCAACACCCGGCTCTCCTTCTGCTCGGCCAATTGACGGAAAACTGCGCCCAAGTGCCGCCGCAGTTGAACATACAACGCCTTGCGGCGGCACTTGGCGATGAATGCTACGTGATATTTGCACTCCCATACAGAGTGGCTTAGACTCTCAATTCGGTCCATCCAGATTCTCCTTGTCGTGCGCTTTGGTCGGCTCACGATTGGAGTTTCTTGGATGGACTCACGCAAATGTCAAACTGCTACTGCCACCCCGGCAAAGCCGGGGGATCTCCCTCACCCTTTAGAAACGCTCAAAGGATCTTCTTGCCGAATACCGAGCAGGCCAGTCCTGCGGCCAGGTCGGCTGTGCGGTTATGTTCGTCGATCACCGGATTGACCTCGACGATCTCGAAGCTTACCATCCGCCCGTGATCGGCAATGATCTCCATGGCCAGATGCGCCTCGCGGTACGTCGCGCCGCCGCGCACCGGCGTGCCCACGCCGGGCGCATCCTCGGGATCAATCCAGTCCATGTCCACCGACACGTGGTAGCCCGCTGTCCCGCTCCCCGCTTCGCGCAGTGCTTCTTCCATCACTGCCCTCATGCCCCGCTCGTCGATGTCGCGCATGGTGTAAACCTTGACCAAGCCCGCGCGGCGCAGGTTTTCGCGTTCAGCCCGATCGATGTCGCGCACTCCCACGAGCACCGTATTTTCCGCGGCGACCTTGGGCGCGTACCCGAAGATATTCTTGAGCACGTCTGGCCCCAGCCCCAGCAGCGCGGCCAACGGCATTCCATGCACGTTGCCTGAAGGCGTGGTCTCCGGCGTGTTGATGTCGGCGTGGGCATCCATCCAAATCAAGCCGATCTTCTGTTCCCTCCGCCGGTAGAACTCGGCCACTCCTGCCACCGAGCCCGCCGCAAGAGAGTGGTCGCCGCCTACGAGCAGCGGCGTCACTCCCTCTTCCAGAGTCTTCACCACGGCCTCTGCCGTGCGCGTGCAGATGTCGGCAATCTCCTCGAGATAGCGCGCGTTCTGTTTGCCGGGAGTGCGCGTCTCCGCGATCTCCACGCGAATATCGCCGCCATCGCTCACCTGGTGGCCCAGCGCCTCCAGCCGCGCCTCCAGTCCCGCCACGCGGATCGCCGAAGGGCCCATATCCACCCCGCGCCGGCTCGCGCCCAGGTCCAGCGGCACGCCGATCAAGCGAATCTTGCGGACTGGCGTTGTCTGCGCGCTGGTCTGCGGATGAGCACCACTTTGCGCTGCCGCCAAGGATGTTCTGCGATGTACCGGCATCAAGAGGTCTCCCTCGGCACCAGAAAAGCCCAAGGGCCGCGCTCAGCACGGCCCTCTAGGCGGCTTTTATCGAGGCTGCAACTGCGGTTCGGGGAACTGGTTCGAATCGGCTCCCCGCGCCGGCGGAATCGTAACCGTCAGCGTGATGGGCGATTGCAGCCGGAAGCTGATCAACGTCTCCGACGGGATGACCACTTGCTGCCCGCGTGTCGCCGCATTCACGCCCGTACCGGCCGCACCGCCCGCCGCAGCCCCGACCGCCGCGCCTTTTCCACCACCGGCAATGGCGCCGATGATCGAACCCACGATGGCTCCTCCGGCGGCCTTCTCCACCGTGTTCTTGCCTCTGGCCGCGCCTTCTTTGTTATAAGGCTCCGTCACCAGCGCGATCTTCCTGCCGTTCGCCATCATCTGGGTCAGCTCCAGGCTGAGCAAAGCACTGCCCTTGAAGTGCGCGGCCTCGCGCACTTCGACCACTCGCCCCAGAATCGCCGCGCCCTGCCGCAGCACAATGACACCCTGGCTGCCCAGGTCGGTAGCCAACGTGCCATGGAACACATCGTTCGGCTGAGCGTCCTTCGAACTCATCGTCTCCGTGATCCTTACCGGAATCCTTGTTCCTGCCGCCAGCGTCACCTCTTTCACTACCGGCTCAGCCGGCGCAGAAGGGGGTGGAGGGGGCGCAGGCTCTGCTTGTTGCGCAGACTGATCAACCGGCGCAGGAGGCGCGGGCGATGGCTGTTCATACGCCGTTCGAGCGCGACGCCGAGCCGGCGAAGGACGCTGCTCGGGAGCTGCTTCCATGGGCGCGACGCTGGCTGTCTCCGGCTGCACAGTGAGGTTATTCACGACTGTCTTCACGCCAGCCACGGAACCGGCATCATTGCCGGCCAGCGCGCGCGACGCCGGATCCGTCGCAACTCCGTTCAGGGTCGCAACGCCACCGGCTACGCTTACTTGGATATTCTGACCCGCCAGCGCACTCTCACTGTGGATCTTCGCCTGAACATCAGTCGCAATCTGCTGGTCGGTCCTTACCGGCGCCTGCTGCCTGCAGCCCACGGCAATGGCAACCGCGAAGGCCAGCGTCACCAAAGCCAATGTGTTCAGTACAGATGCTCTCAACAATCCCACGTTCATGGCTCTACCTCCAGCCCACCGATGAGTGAGACAACTTTCGGAGATTTCCCGCCTGGGCTGTTCTGTTCCTATTAGACTCCTTTCGGTTAGTTTTGCGCCATGCCAGCATCCAAGGGCTTACCCAACCTGTAGAAAATACAAGATCTGACGCATCAATGACGACAGCGTCAGGGCACAGCTACAGGCACGCCGAAGCCACAGCCAAGGAAAAAGGCCTGAGTCCGTGACGCTGCCTCGATCCCCTCAACCTCGCCCCAAAAAGGAAATCCCGCCGCGGCGGGATTTCCTTGGTTCCGGTTGTGATCTGCAGCAGGCTTACTCAGCGGCCATCTCTTCCGCTTCGCCCTCCTGGCGCATCATCTCTAACTCCCTTTCGTGAGCCTCGATCTCGGCCGTAACCTCCTGCTGCACCCGCGCCGCCGCTTCCTCCAGCTCCGGCGAGAGCTGCACGTTGCGGTAGTACTCGAGGCCGGTGCCAGCGGGAATCAGCCGACCCACGATCACGTTCTCCTTCAAGCCACGCAGGTTGTCCACCGCGCCGTTGATGCTGGCCTCGGTGAGCACGCGCGTGGTTTCCTGGAAGCTGGCCGCGGAGATAAAGCTATCGGTGGAAAGCGAGGCCTTGGTGATACCCAACAGCAGCGGTCTGCCGATGGCCGGCCGTCCACCCTGCGCCAGCACGCGCTCGTTCTCCTCCTTGAAGCGAAAACGATCCACCTGCTGCTCGAGCAGGAAGTTGGTGTCACCCACTTCGTCAATGCGCACCCAGCGCAGCATCTGGCGCACGATCACTTCGATATGCTTATCCGAGATGGCCACGCCCTGCAGGCGGTAGACCTCCTGGATCTCGTTCACAAGGTAGGCCTGCAGTTCCTTCTCGCCGAGCACGGCCAGAATATCGTGCGGGTTCAGTGGCCCGTCCATCAGCGGATCGCCGGCGCGCAGCCGCTCGCCTTCCTGTACGTTCACGTGAATGCCGCGCGGTACCGAATATTCCTTCTCGTCGCCGCTGTCGGCCGTCACGTAAATCTTGCGCTGACCCTTCGAGATCTCGCCGAAGCGGACCACACCATCGATCTCACTGATGATAGCGGTCTCACGCGGCTTGCGCGCCTCGAACAACTCCACCACGCGCGGCAAACCGCCCGTAATGTCCTTGGTGCGCGTCGACTCCTTGGGAATCTTGGCCAGCACATCGCCCGGACCGACGTCGTTGCCATCCTGCACCATGAGGTGGGCACCGCGCGGCAGCAAGTAGCGCTTGTGTGCCTTCGCGCCCTTGATCGCGATTGCCGGCTGCCGCTTTTCGTCCGGCGAGTCAGCCACGACCCAGCGTGAAAGCCCAGTCACTTCGTCCACTTCCTCGTTGAGCGTGATGCCATCCTGCAGGTCCTTGAACTGCACCGTGCCGCCGATCTCGGTAAGGATGGCATAGGTATACGGATCCCACTCCGCCAATTGCTCGCCGAGCTTGACCGTACCGCCGTCCTTCACCCGCAGCCGTGCACCATAGACCACCTGGTAGCGCTCCTTTTCACGGCCACGCTCGTCGACGATGGCCACCGATCCGGAGCGATTCATGGCCACCAAGGTCCCGTCCTTGCTCTCCACCGTATTCAGGTTGATGAAGCGTACAAAGCCATTGTTCTTGGCGTCCAGGCGGGAGACTTCGGCCACGCGGCTGGCCGTACCGCCCACGTGGAAGGTACGCATCGTCAATTGCGTGCCTGGCTCGCCGATGGACTGCGCGGCAATTACTCCGCAGGTCTCGCCTAGCTCGACGAGGCGTCCCGAGCCCAGGTTGCGGCCGTAGCACAGCGCGCAGACGCCGCGGCGCGACTCGCAGGTAAGGACCGAGCGGATCTTCACCTTCTCCACGCCCGCGCCTTGAATTGCCGAGGCGGTCTCTTCGTCGATCGGCTGGTTCACTTCCACCACGACGTTGCCGTCGTAATCCTTGATCCGTTCCAATGACACGCGTCCAATGATGCGGTCGCGCAGCGGCTCGATGATCTCGCCCGACTCCACGATCGACCCCACGTAAATGCCTTCCACCGTGCCGCAGTCGAATTCGGTCACGATCACGTCCTGCGCCACGTCCACCAGACGCCGCGTCAGGTAGCCTGAATCGGCCGTCTTCAGCGCCGTGTCCGCCAGGCCCTTGCGTGCGCCGTGGGTCGAGATGAAGTATTCGAGCACCGTCAGCCCCTCGCGGAAGTTGGCGGTGATGGGCGTCTCGATCACCTCGCCCGAAGGCTTGGCCATCAGCCCGCGCATCCCCGAGAGCTGCCGGATCTGCTGCTTCGATCCGCGGGCGCCGGAATCAGCCATGATGTAGATCGGGTTCATGGCCCCTTCGTCGTCCGCCTTCTTCATGTTGGAGAACATCTCGTCGGCCACCTCGTCGGTAACCGTCGACCACATCTGGATGACCTTATTCGAGCGCTCGCCGTTGGTGATGGCGCCGTCCATGTACTGCTTCTGGACCTCGATCACCTTCTTGTCCGCCTCGTCCACCACTTTGTACTTGCTGGCGGGAATCACCATGTCGTCCAGACCCACCGAAAGCCCCGACCGCGTGGCGTATTGGAAGCCCAGCGCCTTGATGTGGTCCAGCATTCCCACCGTCGTTTCCAGGCCCAGGTTCTGGTTGCAGTAGTTCACCAGTTGGCCGATGCCCTTCTTCTTGAGCAGCCCGTTGACAAACGGCATCCCTGCCGGCAGCGCATCATTCAGGATCACGCGGCCCACCGTGGTGTTGAGGTAGTCGTTGTCGAAGTCCACAGGATCGGTGTGGGTAAGGTCCTGATCGTCATAGGCCGTGGTCATGTCCAGCACCTTGCCCGTGTAACGCAGCCGGATGGGCGACAGCGTCTCCACCTCCTTGGCTTCCAGGGCCATCAGCACCTCTTCCACATTGGCGAACACCCGGCCTTCGCCCTTGGTGCCCTTCTTGGCCTTGGTGAGGTAATAGAGCCCCAGCACCATGTCCTGCGTGGGGACGGTAATGGGCTGACCGGAGGCCGGCGACAGAATGTTGTGCGAGGCCAGCATCAGCACGCTGGCTTCAATCTGCGCCTCCGGCGACAGCGGAATGTGCACCGCCATCTGGTCGCCGTCAAAGTCGGCGTTGAACGCAGTGCAGACCAGGGGATGAATCTTGATCGCCTTGCCCTCCACCAGCACCGGCTCGAAGGCCTGAATGCCCAACCGGTGCAGCGTGGGCGCTCGGTTCAACAGCACAGGATGGTCCTTGATGACTTCCTCAAGGATGTCCCACACCACCGGCTCCTGCATCTCTACCATCTCCTTGGCCTGCTTGATGGTGGTGCACTGCCCGATCTGCTCGAGGCGGTGATAGATGAAGGGTTTGAACAGCTCCAGCGCCATTTTCTTGGGAAGACCGCATTGGTGCAACTTCAGCTCCGGCCCCACCACGATCACCGACCGGCCCGAGTAATCCACGCGCTTGCCCAGCAGATTCTGCCGGAACCGTCCCTGTTTGCCCTTCAGCGTGTCGGAGAGCGACTTGAGCGGCCGGTTGTTGGCCCCGCGCAGAATGCGCCCACGACGCCCGTTGTCAAAGAGCGCGTCCACCGCCTCCTGCAACATGCGCTTCTCGTTGCGCACGATGACTTCCGGCGCGTGCAGATCCATCAGCTTCTTGAGCCGGTTGTTGCGGTTAATCAC
>JAKABE010000194.1 GCA_021801945.1 Acidobacteriota bacterium | reverse complement strand
ACACGGGACGTGGAGTATCACAGCCATACGAGCAACGTGAGTTTTTCCACGGCTCCAGTGCCCTATCTGTCTGTCGGGACCGGAGTAACCAAAGGAACGGTGGTGAATTATGGGCCGCCTGCGAATGAAGGACCTTATCCAGTAAACTTCCTATCCCCGAATCTCAATCTGGAAGTCAAGCTCCTGAGCGATATGGATCTTCAAAATAACTACGTTTATTCTCATTTCACAAATCTAGATAACGGAGACGTAGTCTACGACAATCATGAGATGATCTCGCGGTGGAACCTTCAGATGACGCAGGCGGCCTCGTTCAGCCTGATCGGCCAGTACCTTGCGACCCTGCCGGATATGCAATACACCGCCCTGACAAACTCAAAGACGTTATTTGGCGACGCGTTGTTCACTTATATGCCGCATCCCGGCACGGCGCTTTATCTCGGTTATATCGGCAACTTCGCGAATATCAACCGTTCACTCTGTACCCGGACCTCTGATGGGTTGTGCAACCCTAATGACCCCATCCTGCCGCCGACTTACTCTTCGTTGATGAATGACGGCAAGGACATTTACCTTAAGGTTTCCTATCTGCTGCGCTTCTGAGGATTGGGAGGCCTGCAATCAGCGCGGGCAGGCGGGGAATCATCGCCGCGAAGAGCCGTAGATTGCTGGGTTGAGCGAAGGATCGTTGTACATCTTCAACTGGCGGTAGAGCTTGAACCCGCGTGTTCCGGCGAGGGTCTCCCGCCACAGGGCATCGAGGCATGCAGCGAGGTCAATGCGCTGGCGCTCGAGCTGTGCGAGGCGTTCGCGGTTGCGTTCGGCGTGACCGGGCGGCGCACCGGCACGCGCGGCTTCCTCGCGTGTATGGCAAATCTTCAGAGCCAGAATCGACAGGCGGTCAATGATGAGGCCGGGAGATTCAGAGTTAAGAGGCGCGCCGGGATTGGGCAGGCTCCTGGGTGCGAGCCAGGCGAGCAGGGCGCGATCCAATTCCTCGGCCAGATCGTTGCGGAGCTGATTGGTGACGTCGATGCGGCGCTTGACTCCGGCGATCTGAACGTCGGTAGCGCCGGGAGTGCGGGCCTCGTCCTCGATGTGCCAAAGGTCAAAGTTGGCGCGATGCTGACGGACGACCAGATCAAGCCAATCACGGGACGGCTCCGCCGGCGCTCGATGGTCGGGGCTGGAATGGTCAGGCGACGCGGCACGCGGCCTGGCCTGCTCCTGGTGCCAGGTATCAATCCGCTGGTCGTGCAGGGCGACAATGGCATCCGCGGAGAGCATGGTGAACCGTCCTAGGCGCGAGGATGGAGGAGGCGCGCAGCGTCTATGGTAGAACCAGCCCAGCCCAAGGGCCAAGCCTGGGCCGCAGCGATTGGCAGCGCGGTTGACCGTGCAACCAGTCAAAAAACCGTACAATTTGAGCATGCAAGCCACCTGGCAGCACCCGCACCGGCGATGGAATCCGCTGCGGCGGTCGTGGGTACTGGTTTCACCACACCGCACACAGCGCCCGTGGCAGGGTCAGGTCGGTCAAACGGCCGCGCCGGCCAGCGTCTCCTACGATCCGGAGTGCTATCTATGCCCTGGGAACAAGCGCGCCGGTGGGGCGCAAAACCCGCCTTATGAGGGCGTATTCTCGTTCGTCAACGATTACGCGGCGTTGCTGCCGGATGCGCCCGCTGCGGAGGCCGCAGCTTCGCCTCTGTTCAAGGCAGAACCGGCGCGCGGACTTTGCAAGGTGATTTGCTTCCACCCTGACCACAGCCTGACTTTGCCCCGGATGACGCAGGCCGAGATCAGGGCAGTCGTGGACGCCTGGACGCGCGAGTACGAAGAGATCGGGGCGCGCGATTGGATCGAGTACGTGCAGATCTTCGAGAACCGGGGGTCGGCGATGGGCGCCAGCAATCCCCATCCGCATTGCCAAATCTGGTCGACCGGATTCGTGCCCGATGAGCCGGCTGCCGAAACGGCGGCTCAGGAGGAATACATGTCGCGCACCGGCCACTGCCTGCTGTGCGATTACCTGGAAGCAGAACGGGCAACCGGGGAACGGCTGATCTTCGAAAACGAGGATTTTTCCGTGCTGGTACCGTGGTGGGCGGTGTGGCCGTTTGAGGTGATGGTGGTGAGCCGCCGCCACGCCGGCGCGCTGCCGGAACTCGCGAGCGCAGAGCGGGACGGACTAGCCGACGCGCTCAAGCGGCTGACCACGCGCTACGACAATCTCTTTGAGACCAGCTTCCCATACACGATGGGGTTCCACCAGAGGCCAACGACCGGGAAGAATCAGTCCGAGTGGCATTTTCATGCTCACTTCCTGCCCCCGCTGCTGCGTTCGGCCACGGTGCGCAAGTACATGGTGGGCTTTGAGATGCTGGATATGCCCCAGCGAGATATTACACCGGAGAGCGCGGCGGAGAAGCTGCGCGCGTGCAGCGAGGCCCATTTTCAGCCACGAAGCTGAGGAGGAGCCGACCTCCGGCGGGAAGAGCATGAGATTCGGTTTTTTGCGAACCAAGAGAGGATATGGAGCGGCCCCCGCTGATTGCCGACGGCGGTAGGCGTCCTGGTGAGCTCGCTGGGAATCGAACCCAGGACCCACGCCTTAAAAGGGCGTTGCTCTACCAACTGAGCTACGAGCTCTTGGAATGCCGCTGACTCCAAACTACCACAGAAAGGATGCAGGCGTTTCCCCGGAGCAAGGGCGGCCATCTGGCGCAACAAGGACGGTGAAGGGGGAAATAATCGCGCAGCGGAGGAGGCAGTCAAGCCGCCCGAGGCTAGGTAATCGACCGTGCATGCACTATGGTAATCTCATCCCGCGAACGAATTGGGTACGAGATGGGGATGAGTGCGCGCATCGCTAAGAAAATGAGGGGTTTTGAGCTTTTAGCATGGCGAGAAAGTGTTAGAAGAGCGGCAGTGCAAGTGTTATTGTTTTGTCAACAGCAGTGCGACTAGGATTTCGGATGAAGGCGCCGTCTATCCGCGTGCACGGGGCAAACCTTCCCCAATCGAAAACCAAGCCCGCAGGGGCACGACGAATTGGGCAGGGATGGAAGACGCAGGGGTGAAGAATGACTGATCGCAAGGCGCTGCACAACCCAAACGAGACGCCGGAGGATGTGGCAACACTGTACTCGTGGGCGAATCTGCATGGCGCCAAGTACCGGGATTTTTCGGCGGCGAGAGCGCAGACCCGAGAGAGTGCGCGCCAGCGCGTGCAACAGGCGATGGAAAAAGAACGGGAGCGGGCGCGCCAGCAGGAGGAGTCGCAGCGGGCGACCGAAGAGGCGCGCGCGCTGGAGGGCGCACGGCAAAAGGAGCTGGCCGCTGAGACGATCACCCGTCAGGCTGCCGAGCTGGCCGCGCAACGTGCGGCCGAACAGGTAGCGCAACAAGCGGCGCAACGAGCCGCTGAACAGGCAGCGCAACAGGCAGCGCAACAGGCAGCGCAACAGGCGGCGCAACAGGCGGCGCAACAGGCGGAGGCCGCACGGCAAGCGGCCCGGCAAGCCGAAGCGGCCCAGCAAGCCGCACAACAGGCCCAGACAGCGCAACACGTAGAAGCCGCACGGCAAGCGGCGCAACAAGCCGAGGCGGCCCGGCGAGCCGCGCAAGAGGCACAGGCAGCGCAACAAGCTGAATCCTTACGGCAGGCGGTGCAACAAGCCGAGTCTGCGCGGCAAGCCGCACAGCGGGCGGAGGCCGCGCGGCGAGCCATTTGGGAGCAACCGCTGGAGGATCGTTTCGCCAGGCTTTTGGACTCGTCCCCGGCACAGGTTCCACCTCGATACACGCAGCCGGCAGCGCATGGAATGCATGCCGCGCCATCAGCGTCCCATGCGGCGATGAATCCGCCGCAGAGCGGTCCGGTGCGCGAAGACAGCTTCGCCGAGCTTCGCGGTCCCTGGACGCCGGCAGGCACGCGAGAAAACGCGGGCCGTCCCGCGTGGCTGACGCCGGAACAAGTTGAGCGGCCAGCTCCGGCAGCCGGGCCGCAGTCTCCAGAGGCAGCTTCACCAGAAGTTGCTGACGATACGCTGCAAGGATCGCGGGACCGCTTGACCTCACGCTGGTTTGCGCTGCGGAGCGTATTTGAAAACGTCAGCGTGCCAGCGGAGGCGGCTCCGGTTCCGGTTCCATCGCGGGCTCCGGCGGTAGCGGTGTTTTCCTTGGCTGGAGGGGTGGGCAAAACCAGTCTGGTGGCCACGCTGGGGCGGGCACTTTCAGCCCGTGGCGAGCGGGTTCTGCTGGTTGATACCGCGGCGTTCGGGTTGCTGCCGTTCTTCTTCGGCGCGCGCGACCAAAGGCCGGGCGTATTGAGAACCTTCAATCCGCCGGCAGCCAGCGGCGATGCGCCCATCCAATTGGTGGCCATCGATCCGGAAGACCTGGGCCCCGAGACCACGGGCCAAGAGCCGCTGGTCAGTGAGATCACCAAACATGCCCGCGGGGTAGGCCGCATCCTGATCGATTTGGCCACTGCATCGGGAGCCACGACGCGGCGGGTGATGCGCTTGTCTCCCCTGGTACTGGTGCCCATGGTGCCGGACATGAACTCGGTGGTCAGCATTGGCTCCATCGATGCATTCTTTGAACACAACGGCATCTCGGCGGGCAGGCCGAAGCTTCCCTACTATGTCCTGAATCAGTTCGATCCGTCGCTGCCGCTGCATTTGGATGTACGCGAGGTGCTCCGCGAGCAGTTGGGTGACAGGCTTCTGAGCTTCGCGCTGCGCCGGGCTCCGGCGGTAAGCGAAGCACTGGCGGAGGGCATGACCGTGATGGATTACGCCCCCAACTCCAATGTGGCTGAGGATTTTGCCAGCCTGGCGGGATGGGTAAAGAGCCTTTCCGCGCCGGCCAGCACCAGCTTTCGCGGCGTGCGCTGGAGTGAGCGATGACGGCATCAGAAGTTTGGCAGGATATCGGGGCCGGTGGGAATCCTCTCACCAAGCTTCTGCGTCTGCTTTTCCTGACCGCAGCGGGCGTGGCCCTCTATTTCTTCGCGGTGCTGCCGCTCACCTGGCCACAACAGGGGGTTCTAGGACTGCTGACCATTCTTATAGCATTGGCGATGGCGCGCAGCTCCGACTCTTATCTGGTCACCCTTACGCTGCTGTTGATGTCGATTTTCTCGACATTCCGCTACGGGTATTGGCGCATCGACCAGGTGGTTCTCTTCTTTCGGGACCCGGCCAGTCACTGGGGTGCGCTGGACGCCTTTTTCATCCTTTGTTTGCTGTTGGCCGAAGTCTATGCATTTTTCATCCTGTTTCTGGGCTATTTTCAAACCATCTGGCCGCTGCGGCGGGCGCCGGTGGCATTGCCCGAGGATACCGACCAATGGCCGGACGTGGACGTCATCATTCCCACCTATAACGAACCGCTGGAGGTGGTGCGCTACACCGCGCTGGGCGCGCTCAACATGGATTGGCCGGCCGAAAAGCTGCACGTCTATATTCTGGATGACGGACGGCGCAAGGAGTTTGAACAGTTCGCCTTCGAGGCGGGGGTGGGCTACAAAACGCGCGCCGACAACAAGCACGCCAAGGCCGGCAATATCAACGCCGCACTGAAGAGCCTGCACTCGCCGTTGATCGCCGTCTTCGACTCCG
The DNA here is from genome assembly GCA_021801945.1 of Acidobacteriota bacterium. Next base: position 866 of record JAKABE010000194.1, on the reverse strand, counting down.
ATCATGTGCCGACGCGCAGCTTTCTGCAGATGACGGTGGGCTGGTTCCTACGCGACCAGAAGCTGGGCATGCTGCAAACGCCGCACCATTTTTATTCACCCGATCCGTTCGAGCGCAATCTGGAACAGTTCCGCATTATTCCCAACGAGGGCGAGCTATTCTACGGAATTGTGCAGGACGGCAACGACTTCTGGAACGCCTCGTTCTTCTGCGGCTCCTGCGCGGTGCTGCGACGCAGTGCGCTGGATGAAGTGGGCGGCATCGCGGTGGAGACGGTCACCGAGGATGCTCACACCTCGCTGCGCATGCAGATGCGGGGCTGGAATACGGCCTACATCAACATTCCCCAGGCTGCGGGGCTGGCCACGGAACGGCTGTCGGCGCACGTGGGTCAGCGCATCCGCTGGGCGCGGGGTATGGTGCAGGTCCTGCGAACCGAGAACCCGCTGTTCGCTCCGGGACTGACCGTTCCACAGCGGCTGTGCTACTTCAACGCCATGGCCCATTTTCTGTACGCGGTGCCGCGCCTGGTCTTTCTTACCGCGCCCTTAATTTTTCTACTCCTGGACCACACCAACATCCCTGGCTACTGGGCTGCCATTCTGGTCTATGCCCTGCCTCACCTGATTCTTTCCAACGTCACGAATGCGCGCATACAGGGCGAGCACCGGCATTCGTTCTGGAACGAGATTTACGAGACGGTGCTCTCGCCCTACATTCTGCTGCCCACGGTGCTGGCGTTCATCAATCCCAAGCTGGGCAAATTCAACGTCACGGCCAAGGGCGGCATCGTGAAGCACACCTTCTTCGACACCAAGATCGCGCAGCCGTTCCTGGTCATGCTGCTCTTCAACATCGCCGGGCTG
>JAKABE010000193.1 GCA_021801945.1 Acidobacteriota bacterium | reverse complement strand
TGATCTTCGCTTTCCTTTGGCAGTAGGCCTGCATTTGATGATTGGTCCCCCACAGGCTCTGCTACTGCAAAACCCGTGTCCTTTGCTCAGGCATCTTTTCGATAGGGGTTATGGGAGCAATGATGCGGCGCAAGACGACCGGCATCCGTGTCGCTGTGCTGGCAATTACCAATAGGAATGAGATCCAGATGGGATTCATCATGCGAAAGCCCGCCTCGGTAAGGCAGTAAATCAATGCAGCGGTGAAGAAGGCAAGGCGCATTCTTCCCATATTCGGATCGCTGCGCAGTGCCTTGAGTATGTTGCGGTATCCGGTGATGATCAGTGCAAGAAGAAGCAGCTCGCCGATCCACCCCAGGTTGATGTAGACCTCGAGATAGCCATTGTGTGCTTCCTGGATGCCGTGGACGCTCAGATCCCAGACGCTTTGCAGATGGCTGCCCAGCCAGAAGCTCTCGAATCCCGTGCCGACAATCGGATTGCTGTGCATGGCGAGCACAGCCTTCCAAATCAGCGTGCGATCGGTAAGATTTGGTTTCCTGCCGAGAAGGCGCACTAGCGTCCCCATGGTGTCCACGAACAACGCGAAGATCGGAATGCCGATTGCGGTTGCAACTACAAGGTGTACCCGCCGTGCCTTCTCTCTTACCCATGGGCGAGTAGACATGTACATGACGGCGCTCGAGAGGCCGAAGCAGGAGAGCGAAGTCATGGAATTGCACTTCACTAGCAGCCAGATTGCAGTCATGACCATGAGCCCATGGGCGGTCAGATGCCGCTGGCGGTGCCACAGCAGCTTGTTTTCCTGCGCTTCAAGGAGCCGCCAGACGGCGCTGAGGCCGCAGACCAATGTGACCATGCCGAGCAGGTTCTTGAATGTGGTTACGCCCACGTACATCATTACCCTGTCGGTCTCGTCCCATGCAGTGCCTATGCCCGGATAAAACTCGATAAGCAGCACGGAGAGCGGAAGCAGGATGAACGTGACGCGGGCAAAAAAACGGCGGATGGCCTGCAGAGGTTGGGGGTCCGTAAGAACCACCAGTACCATCACGAAATCGCCGATGGCTTTGCTCCACCGCTTGAGAGCGATAAAGGAGTAAGCCGACCATAAAACGCTAACGCCGCAGTAAGCAAAGAACAACACGATCGGCAGATTTTGCTGCAACAGCTCGCGAAGACGTCGGGCTCTGAAGTTGAGGACCACAATTCCCGCGAGGATGAGCAGGCCGAAAACCGCTGCATCCAAAGGGCTGCCCTCGGAAAATCTGGTGGCCAGGGGCTCGGCGGCGGAGCGGTGCAGCCAGGCGGAAACCGATCGTGAACCGTTGATGAGCAGCCAGACCGTGGGAATCCACAGCACCGTGGACGCACGCGCCTCTTGATCGCGGTCGAGCCAGAATAGCCACGCAATAAAGGCGATGCACACGATAGTGGCGATAGAAGCCATAGTTAATCAACAAACAGCCGGTGCACATGCTCCAGTGAAAGAACCTTGTGAATTGCCGTGGTATAGTTCGCGTTTCCCTTAAGGTGGCCCTGCACGATTTCTTCGAGTTTCCGGCGCTGGATGTAGGGCCGCGAAAGGGTTCGCGAATCTAACAGCATTTCTCGAATATAGGCTGCCAATTGGTCGCGATACCACACACGAAAGTGGTAGAACTTATGGCGGCCTAGAAACAGGCGCTCCAGATGTGCCCACTGAACGGTGTGGTCGATCCGCGCCACCGCCTGCGGCATGCCGTAGTCGTAGGCATACTCGGCCTTGAATGTGAATTCGAGATAGGTGCGGCGTATTGCCGAAAGCCAGTCGGGCATGGCGCCAGCGAGACCGCGGTCGGTCCTGAGCCGGCGCAGCCGCGGATCTCCTTCCGCTATCAGGCGCAGCGAGATGTCGTCGCTCGTCAGGGTTGAAGCCGGTGCCCGGTAGACGGTGCGCACAAAATCGTTATCGAGGAACGGGGAGCGAAGCGTGAGTTGGCTTTGCTCGAGCGAGAGCAAGCCGTGATGATGCCAGGGGGCTTGGCGGAAGACCGCGAAAGACAGCGGATGCATGCCGTTCATGCATCCGTAAGTGCGCTTTGCGCGCTCGATGCAGTCCGACACCTCGGGGTCAAACAGTCCCTCTACCGGCTCGATGGGCCGGAACGCCCTGACGCTGCGCAGGACCTCGCCGCCATAGTTGCCGGTGATGCGAATGGGCGCGATGGTGGCGGCGCGTTCGTTTAGATATAAGTCGGCCGAATGCTTGACTTCGACACAGCCATCGGTGAGATAGACGGTGCGTGCGGCGTAATCCGGAAACTTGGTTAGATACTCGTTGCCCAGTTCCAGGACCTGGTGCTGGTGTCCGCACAGATGCGCGACGTTCCTCGCCATCTTCACATCTTCGGATTCACGATAGACGCCGCCAAAGGAATAACACGGCAGATCTCCTGGTGCCGCTTTGTGCCAGGCCATTATCATGCGAGTGTCGAGGCCGCCGGTGAGGGAAACACCAACGCTTGCCCTGCCGTGAAAGTAGCGGCCGAGATGGCTCGAAAAAACATCGCGCAGCTGCCGGTAGTAGTCCTCGTAGCTCAGGGCCGATTGAGATTCCCACTCCTGAGCGTCAAAGTACCGGACGCCGGGCTTGACTAACGCCCCGTTGCGAAACGTCCACGCGGAAGCTGGTGGAAGAACTCGGAGATTGCGGAACAGTGTGCGGTTTTCAAGCGTGCAGCCGCAGGAGATAAACTCACCCAGCCCCTCCGGATCGATGGAGCGCGACTCAGGCCGCACCGCTAGAATCGCCTTTGCTTCCGCCGCGAAGTAGAACGCCTCCTTGGCCTCCTGATAGTAAAGGCGATTCATGCCATAACGGTCGTTGAAGAGCAGTACGGTTCCGTTGGCGCGATCCACCAGCAGCCCTTGGAACCAGCCATTCAGTCTTCTGGGAAAATCTTCTTCTTCGGCTGCGCACGCAAGGCGCGACAGGCCCTCGCACGGATCTGGGTGGCCATCCTGTTTCTGTCGCTGTGCAGATGCCGCGTCCGAATACTCTTCCCCGGAAAAGATGAGTACACGATTGCGACGCTCGCTGTAGACCGGCATCCTGTCGGCAAACGTGTCGCGATGCGCCGTCCAAGCAACGTAGAGGCCCAGAGATTCAACGCTCCACGTCCCCGATACGTACGACGGCTCGTGAAGCAGAGTCTGCAACATGCGGCGGAGCTTCGGTTCCGCGGCCTCGCGCGGCAGTCGGGTGATGAAACCGGCGATCCCAGGCATGGGTCAGCTCACCCAGCCATCGCCTTTGCCATTGCCCTTGGTGCGCCTGGAGAAACTCCGGACGCGATGCAGAATCGGACGCAGGGAGACGGGAATGTGTTGTGCAAGGGACCGATGCAGACGCAGTCTCAAGGCGAGTGCCCCCTTGGCGGTCAGCGGGATATAGTATCTTGGCACAAGAATCGGTTCAAATCCATTGCGCCGTTTGAACTCAGTCAGCGAGCTTTCTGGATTGTTATAAGTATAACGTCCGTAGACGAGGTGTGACCGGCCCCTTTCGATGCAGATTTCCAGGGCCTTGGCAATCATGGCGTTGCTTACCTTTTCGCGCCGGTACTTGACCTTGCTTAGTACCTGGATGGTCGCAGCATAACTGCCGACATGGACCATCTTGATAAATCCGGCTAGCTCGCCATTAATGTAGGCGCCAATAAAGCATGCGCGATCCGCAAACGTCGAGTTTTCCCTCTTCACTGTCGCAAAGTCCTTCTGATAGTGCCAGAATGCCTTGCCCTGCCGATACGGCATCTCATTATAGATGGCGCGGATGCCCTCGACGAATTCGTCGTCGTAGTCCGCTATTCTGATCTCCACGCCGGAGCGTTCCGCACGACGGACTGCTTTTCTCACATCGTAGGTTACGCGGTGCTCGATCCAGTCGGAATACGTGGTGATGGGAATGGCGGCGAAGTTCTCCCATTCTTTGTAATAGGAATGGCGCGCAACTACATTGGGTATCTTCTGCGCAAAGGTAAAGATGTCGGGCCGGAGCCGGCATGTCTTTAGCGCCGCGATGATTGGGTGAGGATCTGCAACGGGCTCTCCGTCTAAATACTCTTCATCCTGCACGGCAGCGATCTTGAGCTGCCGACCACTTACTAGTAGGGTCAACCCGCCGATCTCGATTGCCGGAGTCATGACGGGTCTACCTTTCACCTGGACTTGCACGACGGTCTCCCGGGGTCCCGAAGGGTCAGCGCTGGAGCGCAATGCAGCCTTTTCCTCCGGGTTCTCCGGGTTTTCGGGACACGTCATAGTGCTGTTTCCTTTGCCAGGTTGAAGTTGGTTCATGCGTTTACCTGTTTTATGACCGGCTATGATATTCATTCGGGTTAAGAATACAGATGACTCAGAGGGTGAGCTAGTGTACCTCATGGGGCGCTCGCGGGGATAGTTGCGAACGAGTTGCGGTCACTCTTCTGAGTGATGCGCCCTCGGCAGCGCGCGTTGTCCATCATCCCGACGAGATGGGCTGAGCGGACAGAGCCCATGCCGTTGATTGTCAGATCTCAGTTGGGGATCTCGTCCGGATGTGGTTGGTGTGTGCGCGGCGGAAGCCAGACGGTGCGGATCTGTGCGGCATTTTCCTCCATGCGGCGGCGCAGGGTGTGTGCGTTGTCCGCCGGATGCCGTTCCCGATCAGCGCACAAAAGCTCAATCCCTAGGCCGCCATGCCCTTTCATCCTGCTGCTAGATTGCCGTGCAACCATTTGCCGAAAGTACCTTTCTTGATCACGTCCCTACAAGGACGAGTTCCTATGGGGAAATCTGAAGTCATCGAACCCAAAGAGGTTGGCGACGTGGGACCTCCTCCCACGATCTAACATTGCCGGTCATCCGCCAGATGCGGCAAATGGATCTGCTAGCGGGTCCGTCGTTCGTACCATCTGGCACGAAGATCGCAAGCCGCCGCTATCCATTTCTGCGGGAGCATGTCGTGCCAATCACGATAGAGCCGGGTATTCACGCAGAACCTGCCCCACGTCGTGACAGGAACATAGTAATATGGCACTAGCATCTCGCAGAATCCATGCCGCTCCTTGAATTGGCGCAAAGAGGAGTCTCCTTTGTTTCCGTAGTTGAACATCCCATAGGTGAGGTGCTGGATTCCTTTTTGCGAGCAAACCTCCGCGGCCTTGGCAAGCAGGGCGTTGGCGGTGCGTTTGTCGTAATGAGAGGCCTTGGTCAGCATCTGCAGAATGGAGGCCACGTCGCCACGGTACACCAGTTTGAGAAAACCGATGAATTCGTTCTCAAAGTATGCGCAAATGAAATCGCAGTGGTCGACGAAGGAGCCGTGATCGCGGCGCGCCTGCTCGAAGGTCTTTCCGTAGTGCGGAAAGGGGCGCCCCTGGCGGATCGGCGTCTCGTTCTGTACATCGCAGATGCCCTGAATTACGTCCATGTCAAAACCGCGCACCTTCAGGGCAACGCCGCATCTTTCCGCCTTGCGGACGTTTTGCCGCGTCCCTTTCGGCAGACTCTTGAACCACTCGTCAAAGTCGCCGACCTTCGCCACGGCGATGCTGCGCCGTTCCATGGGGTATTGGTAGCGCGGCACCAAGTCGGGCTCCCGTTGAGCAAATGCGAAAATATCGGCTCGGACCGGAGACGCTTTGCTCTTGAGCGCGCGGACGCAGGCCTCAGGATCGGTGATCTGCTCCTCAATCCAGTCTTGGTCATGCAGGCTTGCGATGCGGATGAGGCGGCCATTCACCACCAGCGTCTGGCCATTCACCCGGAGCGATGGCGCAGCGATCCACCTTCCGCGGACACTCACCTGAATTGGCTGGCTCTGTGCCGGGGCGCCGCCTTGTACAGCGATCATACCTTTCATCAATAGCAACCCTCCAAAATCTTTCGCGCTCGCAGCCGCAGTTCTAGTCTGAAACGTATGCTTCCCGCACGGGGTTGATCCCTATCAACGCGAGCAGTTTTCCGAGATGGTGAAAGATCTTCACCAATAGAGTCATAAAACGGTGTTGCCCCAGAAGCAGCGCGAATGGCAGACCAATGGTGTAAAGCGGAATTGCAATGACTGACTTAGCAACTTTCACCGCATCGTAGTCTGGCTGAAGCGCCGCCGTGGCTCCCTGCAATATTGCCTTGCGCAGCATGTACGTTCGCTTCCAGCGTGCTGGCGGAATGGTCTCTAAGACTTTGGCGTCGGCAGACCAGATGAATCGAAACCCCGCCTCGATCTTGCGGTGGAAGAAATCCTGGTCCTCGCCGGCGCGAAACTCGGGCCGAAACGGCGCCGTTTCTCCGGCGATGACCTCGGCTTTCATCAGGACATTGCCGGTGCGGGCTTCCTTCCAGTACACCGGGGTCCCGGTGCGATTGATGCGGCGGTCGTAGAAACGGCTCCTCCTCAGCCACGCCGGCGGAGGCTCGTCGAAATGGCGGACGACCGGGCCTAGTACGCCGTGGACTCCCCAGTCGTTGCAAGTACGAAATAGGGTCAGCAGCCAG
>JAKABE010000192.1 GCA_021801945.1 Acidobacteriota bacterium | reverse complement strand
TGCCACGGGTGAGCTGACGTTGCCCTGGAATGTGCTGGGGCTCCCCTACAACGAAGTAAAGGCGACCTACACCGCGGGATTGGCGCTAATCGGCGATGACGTGAAATCGGCGTGCGCTCAGATTGTGCGCAACGCTCAGGCGACGCCGGCGCTAAACGCCAGCAGAACCAAGATGGATACGATGTGGATGCAATATTTTTCAAGTTCGCTGGTAGACGAAACGGTGCAAGCCTGGCTGAATCCTTACGTGGCGAACAGGCTGGGGTGAGCGATGAGCGATACGGCGTCGCGCAACCCGGTGGGAGCGCCACAGATGCTGGCCGACGCGCTGCTGCGAAGCATGACGGGAACGACGGCTCTGCTGCGTGTGACGGGTGCAAACACGGACGGCAGCCAATCGGAAGTCGGGTTGGTGGCAACCACCTTTGCGGAGGTGCCAATCAGCCCAGTGGTGATGCGCAGGCTGCAACCCACTTGGCAGGAAGGTGGTCAGTCAAAGTGGGAGCTACTTGCGTCGGCCACCAGTGTGGAGCAGCAGGTGAACGCATTCGACCTGCCATCAGCACAATCCCTCTTTGCCATGACGCTAGCAATTACTGTTGCGGGACAGGATTATCTGATCGAGTCTATCGCCTCCAACGAAGCCTTCGGACAGGTGTATCTTTACCGGCTTCTATTGCGCGAAGCGCGGCAACAGGCGGTGTAGAGATAGTTGTAAGTGATCAGTTGTCAGTAATCAGACATTTGCGTCGCGACGCAGCATTTTGTACATCAACAGTCTCCCTTGAATAGGAAGACAAGCGCAGGTTGGCCGATCGACTGACCACTGACCACTGATTCCTGATTCCTGATTTCTGATTCCTGATTCCTGATTCCTGATTCCTGATTCCTGATTACCGTGCGGAGCACACATGCAAAACGCAAAGGACTCATTTTATATGGCGCTGCGCACGCGCCTGACGGCGATTAACCCGGAGCGGACGATGCTGCTGCGAGGAGCCATGCGCCCCGGAATCCTGGTGGAGGAAGCGGAAGCTCCATTCAGCCAACTTCCCAACGACGTGTTTGTGCTGCGCTGGCTGGGGCTGGGTGTGGATCTCGATCTGGACTCTGCGATGGCGGCCGAGCAATGCGAGATTCTCTATCAATCCTGTGGCACGCAAAGTTTCGGCGGGTTGGACCGCGGCCGCTTGCTGAGCCGTATGGACGAGGAATTGACGGCGATGCTGCAGCCCTTCCACACCCCTAAGCTGAGTTACACGGCAACGCCACCCGCCACAATGCTCACGCAGGTATTTTGGGACGAGCCTGCATTCACGCCTGTCGTGGTGCAGCGTGACCGGTTGAGCCGCAGCGTAAGCGTTATGGTTTACAGCTACCAGGAGCAGGGTGAGTAAATGACGGCGACATGGTTTTCTGCTCCCGCGCCAGTAACACGTCGGGCACGGGCGTACTTTGCGCCGGTGAATCGAATTGCGCAGACGCCAGTGCTCTTTGATCCGTCGCAACAGGGAAGATTCAGCCTCGACGCCCCTCCGGTCCCGTGGATCGACTTGGGCTGGATCCAGAATTTTGCGCGTAAGCCAGCGAGCAAATCTGCGCCGCTGCTAACTGGGATCCCGCCCGCGCCACTAGAGCAGGTTCGCGAGACCCTGCAAGCGGAGGTTAGCTTTCACTTTCTAAGTTGGACCAAGCTCACTATGGCGCTGGCCACAGGTTCGCAACACATGAACCTGCTGGTAGCTGCTTCCGGTTCCGCCCTGGCAGCGGATGGAGCGCAAGCTTCGCCCGCGGTAACTCCACAAAGCGGCGCCACCAGCACATCCATCCCACTAGCAACAGCGGATGCGGCAAAGTTCACGGCTGGATGCATCGTGGCTGTCGATGTAGACCACACCGGACAAACAGGCTTCGTGGGAACACCGGTTGCGGGAGCTTATGTGCGCCAGGCGCTCACAGACGTGGACTATATCCGGCGGGTTACCTTCAATGTTGCCCTGGTTGCACAGGTTACTTCCACCGGCCTCACCCTGGCCGAAGCGTTGCCCGGAGGAGTTCCCACGGGCGCTAAAGTCCAGGCGGTCACCGGCTTTGTGGATCGCGAAGGCGGCAGCTTCTATCAGGAGTGGTCCGCACTGTTTGTCATGGAAGGAAGTCAGGGAGAAAGAATCTTCTTTCACTATCCACGGCTGCAGGCTATGACTGGCGCGGAAGAAGCGGCCATTCCATTGATGAGCAGGAATCAGGACGGACAGTCGCGCGTATTGCTCAAGGGACAGTTTTTGGCGCTTCCGGTGACAGATTCTCTGGATGGGGAGCGCGTAGTGTGCTATCGGAGCTTTCTGCCCGCGGCCAATGCGTTGGTATAACGCATGTCAGCTCGCGGAACTATCAGCTTAGAGAGTCGCAATGAAGATTACGATCCAAGGGCGGGATTACACGACCGCGCTCGATGCCGTGCATCCATTGACCATTGAACGCAAGCTCAACGAACCCTCCATATGCCAATTGTGGCTGACTTTGCCGGCCGATGGCAGCCTCGCTGCACCGTCTCGTTATCAGTCTATAGCGGTGGCAGGCGACGACGGCACCCTGTACTTCACGGGTTACATAGCGGTCACTCCGCTGCCTGAGTACGCAGGAATGGGACTGGAAGGACCGCGCTACCGGACGGCGATACAGGCTGTCAGCGACGAGCTACTTCTAGACCAGTTACCTATGCCGCGTAGCGCGGGAGTGACAGGAGAAACCGCCGGTGCGCTTCTCACCTCCTTGGCAACACATGCTGGATCCACGGCACTCTCCACTCAGGGACTTTCATTGGCTACGGAGGTGAGTAACTTTGCTCCCGAGCCAGGCGCCAATTGGAGTAAGAGTGCGGGACAAGTGGCGAGTATGGCGCGGGCCGCATATCGCGCTCTCAATGGCGCGTTGACCATGGGCTCCGTGCAGGCTACAGTGCATCCTCTGACTGAAACTGACGGCAGCTTGAACCTCGCCAATCTGGCGTTCACGGCCGGCGTCAAGCGTGCCTTGGCCAACGATGTGACAGTTTGCGGCGAGAATGAGCCGGTGGCATATGTTACAGAATACTTCTTGGGCGATGGTGTTACGACCCAGTTCTATCTCGCCGAAGATCCTTACTTTTCCACGACATCAAAATCGATCATTATCACGGAGCATTTCGATGAGCCGCAGATCAACGAGAGTGTGTGGGGTGTCTCCGGTGGACCGGGCTACCTAACACTAGGTCCAGGCGGACTGACGATGCACGGCGGAAACGGCATTGATGGCGAAACGTTGCTAAGCTGGCTTGATCCTGTCGAAATGGGTGGAACGCTGCTGCTCGAAGCTGTAGGCGTGACTCTATCTCTTGGAAGCACAGGAATTTTAGCCGGCTTCTTTACCGGCCTCGATGAAGCATCTAGCTGCACGGCGGGCTTCCAGGCCGCGGCGCAGCAGGGCAGTGGAGCGGTTACACTGCAGCCCATCGTTCAGGGCACAACGGTGGGAAGCACTTTTGCGATCAATCCCGCCAATCAATATTCGCTGCGTGTGCGCGTGCATTGCCCGGAGTGCGAGCGGTCGCGGGCCATCTATTACTCCTTCGGAGACAATGGGCCCATCGCCGCCGGTGGCGAATGGGTCTTGGCTCCCGGCAAGATTCAGATGGAGATTCAAGAGTTTGTCAACGGCGTAGGTGCGGTGCCAGTTACGCTTTACGACGGCGGTTTCGCTAACTTAGCGGGAACCTGCGTCGTGGTCCCCGCCAGCAGCGTGAACCTGGTTGGAAGCATCCGCGCTGTGCACTTGACCAATCTGGGTTCGGGTTGGGTCGTCAGCACGCCGCAGAGTGGCGGACCTTACACGCGGCGGGTGGGATCTACGGCCGAGGCGGCGGAGTGTTATTTTGAGCGCACCGGGAAGCTGGTCTTTTATACCGGATATGCGCCAGCCGCAGGCGAGCAGATCGCGGCGAGTTACCGGACCATTGGCAGGGCGGTGGGCCGTGCGGTGAACACCGCCAGCCAGCAGGCGCTGGCACAGGCGGGCTCGCCAGCGGTAGTCACATGGATTGGCTCGGTGACAAGCCCGCCGGCGCGTAGCTCCGCAGACTGCCGCTTCGCTGCACAAGCGATGGCGCAGGCGGCGGCCAGCGTGAGTGCGCTGTGGAGCGGCACATACAAGGGCAACCGGAGCAGCTTATCCGCGGATGTGTGGCCGGGCGACGCGCTACTTTTGAATGCGCCTTCAACCGATCTAGACGTGCAGGTTGTGGTGCGAACAGTGAAGGTGACTTACGCCGCGAGTTATCCGGACCTGGTGGAGTACGAGATCGCCTTCGCCAACGACTGGGCTGACGATCTGGCTATTAAGACCAGCGCCACGGTTCCAGCCAATGCCTGGCTGCCGGCGCTCATCTCGCCCACGGTGCCCGCCAATCTGAATGCCCTCGCGGTGACCGGTGTGAGCGGCAACACAGTCACAGTGAATACAGGAGTTACTCCGCCTACCGGTGGCGGCTTCGAGATACGGCTCAGAGACTATGCTTTTACGGCGGGCGAGGACCCGACGCTGGTCATGCGCGCCTCGGAATCCAACCTGACCTTTTCCCGGGTTTCCGCGAGCGACCGGTTTTACATCCGGATGTATGATGGCTCAACGCCGCCGAACTATTCAGAATTTTCAACGGCACTGTTCATCAACCTGCCGCTGAGCGCGTGAGTCAAGAAACGCCAGACATGAAGAAGCGGATGGAGTCCGGCCGATGCGGATGATGAATGAATTCGAGGCCCAGGTCTTGAGCGACCTAAGCGTGCTCAAAGCGCAGATAACCGGGCTGATGGGCGACGGCAACGGTGGCCGTCTGGCGGAGTTGGAGCGGCGCATGGACCGGCACGAGCAAAACTGGCAGCGGGCCAAAGGTTTCCTCGCCGCCGTCAGCGTGTTGTTTGCCGTGATCGAGGTTGCCGTCGAGACTTGGTTCCGGCATTGATCAGATGGAGTACTGCAACATTGTCCGCGGACTGGCCGCACGACGCTCCGAATAAGAATCACTGGTCGATCATAGAGAGAATAGGTGGGCGAGCATTTAAGGGCGGGACAAAAGCAGCCGCAATTGCTTTTCGATGGCTGCTGGGTCTGTCTCGCCCTGGAACCGCACGCGTACCGTACCGTGCCTGTCGATCAAGTAAGTTAAGGGAAGTCCTAGGACGCCGCCGTACCGCTCTCCGAGTTGGGCGGAGCCCATGGCTATGGGATATTCGATTTTCAAACGGGCTACCAGACGGCGCACGGGCGCAGCGTTTTCATTCATGGATATTCCGATCACTTGCAGGCCCTGCGGACCGTAGCGCCGCTGCCACGCCGCGAAGGTGGGCATCTCCACCTGGCATGGCGCGCACCACGTTGCCCAGAAGTTGAGCAGCACCACCTTGCCTCGATAATGAGCAAGGTCCAGTGTTCTGCCGTGCAGGTCCTTCTTGACAAGCCGCGGTGCTTCTTTATTGAGAAGCGATTCGGCGGCTAAATCGCCAGGCGAACTGAGGGCCGCTAAGCAGACTGCAAGCAGCGAACCGGCCAGGGCGAGCCGACGGCAGCTTCTTTTCGATCCGGACGAGGAGGGCAATAGCACGTCGGGGCGCTCCGTTCCTTCTGTACCATTCTGGTGCTTTCCACGCCGTAGGGCCGTGTTGACAGTTCGGCTCATCTCTTTATCGTGCGCGTGGATGCTGCATTCGCGCAAGCCGCGTTATTGCCCACGCACGGCCGGATAGCCTTTGTTTACCCAGTCAGCTCCGAAGTTATCAGGCAGGTAAAGGGCCCGGACGTGAGTAAACCCCAGGCTTTGAAGCAGGTGAAACGCCGGTCCCATGTTAGGGCAATGGTTCCACGGGCAGCAGCCGCAATAAATGACGATAAAAGTGCTGCGCTTGAGCCTCTGAACCCGTTGCCGCAACTGGTTGAGGCCATCAGGCCGGGCCGCCGGGCCGGCATACTCGGAGCCCGGGATATGTGCCTCCGCAAACAACATGCGAAACCCGACCTGCACGATCAGCGGTTTCTGTGTACCGCGTGCGTGCAAGAGCCGGTTCAGTTCCACCGGCTGTATCAGGTCCACCTTGGGAATCGATAGCGCGCTCTCTGCAGACGGCGCAGCCTGTTGTCCCTCCGCTCGCAACCTGGCCTGCGGTCCAAGCAAAATGGCCAGGGTCACAATGGTTACTGTTCGTCCAACCAGCCCAATTTTCATCGTGGAATCTCCGCAACCAGTGTAACGTGCCGCGCCGGAGCGCCGCGATTCGCTCTTCGGCAAGTCATGGCAAGTGGATGAGTTACGGTGCGCAGTTGCACGGCAGGCGTGGCGCGAGCAGCGTTACAATGCGTTCGCGGAGAGCTGTGGTACAACCCCAAAGTCGAAGGCGCCAGGAGCTTTCGCCCCTGGCGCCGATAGGATGAACTCCCAGATTTCTTAGACCATTCATTGTCCCCTGCGGCTCGAAGATGAAGCTCCGAGCTACCTCGGTTCCGCATCTGAAAGCCG
>JAKABE010000191.1 GCA_021801945.1 Acidobacteriota bacterium | reverse complement strand
ATGCTCTGACATGAAGGAGAGTTTCTGCCATGGACATGCTCTTGATGGGATTGTGCGTGAGCGTATTTGGGCTGGGAGTTGTGGCAGTCGCATTTCTAGCTGCGACGCGCCGGGAGCCCTCCAACCCGGTTGTGCAGCCAGAGCTTCCGGCGGTGGAAGCGGGCAGCCCGGTCGCCCTTTTTCAGGATCGTGCAGCGGCGCCGGCGACGGTTCCCTCCAGGCAGGTACCCATTGAGGTTCTGTTGCTGCAAATTGAGAACCATGTGCGGCTGGAGCAGGCGGCCGCGGAATCGTTCGTCGGTTTTCCCTCGCACACGTTGTTGCACAGCAAGACTGCTTCGACGTTTGTGAACTGAGGGGGAGGCCATGACCTACGAATTGCTGAACAGCCTCACGCCCGCCGAGGTCGAGCAGGTTCTGGAACTTGGCACCAGGCTGATTGTGCCCAGCGGTACCGCGCTGTTCCAGTTGGGAGAGCCGGCCGATCACCTGTTCCTGACCGCGCGTGGCCGCATCCGGCTTACCCTTCCGATGCAGATCCGGGGTCACGAAGAATACATCCAGACGGAAGAAATTTCCGCGGGCCAAGCGGTGGGCTGGTCGGCCATGATTCCGCCTTACCTATTTACCCTCACCGCTATCGCCCCGGCGGAAGCGGAAGTGATTGCCTTGCCGCGGCAGGCGTTACAGGAATTTTTCGCTGCCCATCCCGCGGCGGGATGCACCATCGCGCAGAACCTGTCCGCGGTCATTGGGCATCGCCTGCACCTGTTTCAGACCATGTGGCTGCGTGAAATGCAGCGCACGGTAGAAGTTCTTTCTGCTTGACCCGGGGAGAATCAACCGATGCGAGTTGCGATCCAGATCCCGAGGGATTCTGCGGCAGGGGAGTAGTGAATGAACGCTGAACTTCCTTCCCATTACCAACCTGCGCGCCGCCGCGCAATTGGGATTTTTCTCGGCGGCGGCTTAATGGCGACCTTGGCTTCCTTTCTTTATCCCGTGCTGCGGTATTTTGTTCCTCCCCCGGTTGCCGATCTTGGCGGGGACGAGGCAGTGGCCGCAAAGACCGGAGAGATGCAGCCCAATTCCGGCAGGATTTTTCGCTTCGGAAGCCGTCCCGGCCTGCTGATCCTGGCCAGCGACGGCAGGTATCGCGCGCTCTCCGCCACCTGCACCCATCTCGGCTGCACGGTGCAGTATCGCAGCGATCTGCGCGAGATCTGGTGCCCCTGCCACAACGGAATCTACGACCTCAACGGCCGCAATGTCTCCGGTCCTCCGCCCCGTCCGCTCGATGTATTCGATGTCCATCTGCGCGGCGACGAGGTTGTCGTCAGCCGGAAGCGGGAGGCATGACCGTGTTCGCTGCCCTCACTCGCTGGCTCGATGAACGGCTTGACCTGGACGGAATCCTGGCGCCATTCCGCCACAAGACCGTGCCCACGCATCGCCTTTCCTACTGGTATTTTTTCGGAGGCATCACCCTTTTCCTGTTCGTGATCCAGGTGCTGACCGGCATCCTGCTGCTGCTCTATTACCGTCCTGGCGCCAACGAGGCTTTTGAAAGCGTGCAGTACATCGTGACCCGGGTGCAGTTTGGCTGGTTGATTCGTTCCATCCACTCCTGGTCGGCCAACCTCATGATCTTTACCGCCTTTGCCCACATGTTCAGTGTGCTGTTCCTCAAGGCTTATCGCAAACCCAGGGAGCTGACCTGGGTCACCGGCATGGTGCTTCTGTTTCTGGTCATGGGATTCGGGTTCAGCGGTTACCTGCTGCCTTGGAACAAGCTGGCCTTCTTCGCCACCACGGTGGGCACGCAAATGGCGGGACAGGTTCCGCTGCTTGGCCATCCCATGATGGTTTTTCTTCGCGGCGGCCCGGAGGTGACGGGAGCTACGCTGACCAGATTTTTTGGATTCCATGTGGCGGTTCTGCCCGGACTGGTCACCGTACTGATCGCGATCCACCTGTTTTTCGTCCAGCGCCAGGGCATGAGCGTTCCTCCGGGCGTGGAAGCCGAATGGGCCGCCAATCCCTCCGCCCGGCGGGAGATGAAGTTCTTTCCCAACTTTCTGATGCGCGAATTGATGGCCTGGTACGTGGCCATGGGCGCGTTGGGCGCGCTGGCGGCCATCTTCCCGTGGAACCTGGGCGTCAAGGCCGATCCGTTTGCCTCTGCCCCGGCGGGCATCAAGCCCGAGTGGTACTTCCTCTTCATGTATCAGACGCTCAAAGTGATCCCCGCCAAAGTCGGGTCGGTGGACGGAGAGCTCCTGGGTATCGTCGGCTGCGGGATCGCCGCCTTGCTGTGGGTTTTGCTGCCTTTCTTTGAGCGTGACCGGCGCTCTGGCGCGCGGGTTTGGATCAACGGCCTCTCCATCTTTGCTCTTGTTTACATGATCGTCATGAGTGTCTATGGCTACCTTGCGAATTAAGCTCCGACTTTTCATTGCCGCCTGCCGTGCCGGGTTGGCCGGGTATCTCGTGCTCGGAGCATGCCTCGCGTTTGGGCAAACCCCCAATACCTGCCAGGATTGTCACTCCGGGCTGCCTGAGCCCCTGGGAGTCGCCCAGGAGGAGTTCAGCCAGGACATTCACGCGCAAAAGGGTTTGACCTGCACCAGTTGCCACGGCGGCGATTCCACCAGCGCCGATCCGGCCCAGGCCATGAGCAGGAAGGCGGGCTGGAAGGGCGCGATCGATCGCAGGCAGATCCCGCAGTTGTGCGGAAGCTGCCATTCGAATCCAAAATATATACGGCAATTCAACCCAGGCTTACGCACCGATCAGTTGGATCAGTACCATACCAGCGTGCACGGCAAGCGCCTCGCCGACGGAGACACCAAGGTAGCCGTGTGCACGGATTGTCACAACGTCCACGATATTCGCCCGCCCAGCGATCCGCTATCTGCCGTGAACCCCGTCAACGTGGCCAAGACCTGCTCCCGCTGCCACTCCGACGTGGATTTCATGAAGCCCTACGGAATTCCCACCGATCAGTTTGCCAGCTACAACGCTAGCGTCCACCACGATGCACTGGTTGTGCGCGGCGATCTCAGCGCACCCACCTGCACCACCTGTCATGGCAACCATGGCGCAGCGCCGCCCGGGGTAGACAAGGTGCAGAACGTCTGCGCCAACTGCCACGTCTTCCAGGCCCAGCTATACGAAAAAAGTTCGCACTTCAATGCCTTTCAGGACAAGGGACTTCCCGGCTGCGTCGTCTGCCACAGCAATCACGCCATCCACCTGCCTTCCGATGCGATGCTGGGCACCGGGCCCGCCGGCGTCTGCATGAAGTGTCATGTGCGGGGCGACCAATGCGATCGCGATCGAGCGGGTATCCTGGCGAATCTCACTCGTCTGGACCATGCCATCGGCGATGCCGATCAGTCTCTCCGCGTCGCCGAGTCCTCCGGCATGGAGGTCAGCGAGGCGCGCCTCAGCCAGGATCAGGCGCGCGATGCGCTCACCAAGGCGCGCGTGACCATCCATAGCTTCCAGCCCGCTCTCATCGATCAGGATATTCAAGTGGGCATGAAAATTGCCGCCGCGAACCTGAAGACCGGCAAGGACGCGATGATCGAGCGCAACCGCCGCCGCATCGGCCTTGGCCTCTGCCTCATTGCCATCGCCATCATGCTGGCCGGGTTGTGGATGTACATCAAGCAGATAGAAGAGTGAACGATTCAGCCCTGGCTGCCCTGGGGGCCGGCGCCGTTTAGGCCGAATTGCGGCGCGGGAGAGTTGGGCAAGAGTCAGGAGTGGGCGATGTGAAAGTGGAGACTTTGTCTTAATCCCAGAAAAGCATCGATAATCTGAGCGCACCCGGTACACAGACAATCCTGACTGAGTTGCTCCAGACTCCGCTGGCCGCGCCCCTTATCAACAGAGCCCAAAATGTGCTGGATTCTCCCGGAAATGGTGGCTCCCGATGTTGAGGTACGATCATTTCCCACTTCTATATCGCGCACCCGTGCTTCGTCTGGCGGGGCTCGGCGGAGGGTGCCAGGCGCCGTTGGCGAGCCCCGTGTTCAGATTCGGCAGCTTCTTTCCGTGACGGCGGTCACAGATCGCATGTTTTCTTCCCTTTGCGCTCCCTCCCCACAGGCATAACCCGTTCGCGGAATCCTCCTTGTCTCTTTCCTCTCTCCAGCCTTGAAGTTCTTCCATTTAAGACCGAACGTGGAGGATGCCGCACTTCGATTAGCGAAGCCTAACGCGAAGCCAAGCCTAACCCGGATGAGTGGGCTGGCAAAGCCAGCGGGTCTCTGCGCAGAGAAGCGGCGGCACGTTCGAGGTGCAGGGGCACAGGGGGCGCGATGAAGGTACTGATTGCCGAGGACGACAAAGCCTTGGCGCTGTTTTTGAGCCGGGGACTGGAAGCCGACGGCCACCGGGTGCGGCTGGCCGCGGACGGCGGAACGGCGGTGGTGGCCTTTCGCGAGGGGATGCCGGACCTCACCATCCTCGACCTGAACCTGCCGGTGAAAGACGGCGAGCACGTGCTCGAGGAAGTGCGCGCACTCGATCCCGATTTGCCGGTGCTGGTGCTCACGGCGCGCCAGGAGGTGGAAACGCGAGTACGGTGCCTGGACCTCGGGGCCGACGACCTGATGCTGAAGCCCTTCAGCCTGCACGAGCTGCGCGCCCGCTGCCGGGCCCTGCTGCGGCGCAAGCGGGAAGCGCGGCTGGAGCTGCGGGCCGGCGATCTGGAACTCGACCGCCTCGAACATACGGCGCGCCGGGCCGGGCAGACCATGGAACTCACCAACAAGGAATTCGCCCTGCTGGAGCACCTGATGCTCAACCGCGGCCAATGCGTCTCGCGGGTGGAGCTGCTCGAGTCGGTCTGGAACCTTGAGCCGGCGCAGACCACGAACATCGTGGATGTCTACGTCAACTATCTTCGCCGCAAGCTTAAGGACCCGCCGCCGGGACACTTGCTGCGCACGGTGCGCGGACAAGGCTACATGGTTCCGTCCGAGGCGGAGCTAACCCTTGCGTCCACCCCCGTGCTGGCATCGCGGCAAGCCGCCGTTCCCAGCCTTCCCGAAGTGACCGCGAAGTAATTTTCAGCCGCTATTGCACAGGAGACCTGAGCGCGATGCAAACCTTTCCCGTATCCATGGTTCCGACACCCGCACGGCCCCGGCTGCGCACCGCCCTGGTAGCCAGCGCCGATTCGAGTTTCCGGCAGCGCCTTGCCCACATTCTCAGCGGTCTGCGCTGGCAGGTGCGTGAGGCCGAAGGCGGCGCCCAAGCCTGGGCCGAGGCGGAAGCCGCGGCTCCGGAAGCCGTCATCGTCGATTCCTGGCTTCCCGATCTTGAGTTGAACGAGTTTCTGAAAGATTTTCGTGCCTCCTTTCCGCAAGTGGACCTGGTGACCACCGGCGGTTCCGCGGCGCAGGAGAGCCCGCGCGGTCCCTATCGGCAGGAGCTTCTGTACGCCCTGCGGCGCAGCCAGGACGGCGACACGGCGATCTGGAATGTGGCTCCGGACTTTGCCCTGGACGCCCTGGCCACGGCGGGCCCCCCGGCGCAGCGGACCGGGCGCGAGGCCGCCTCGGCTGTTCCCCGACGCGCCGAGGTCGCCACCACAGGAGACGCGCCGGCCGGCGATCGCCTGCCGGAACTGGTGGGCAACGCTGCCTGCATGCTCGAAGTCAGCCGACGCGTCCGCCTTGTGGCCCCGCGTGTGACCCCGGTACTGATCGAGGGCCCCACCGGCTCGGGCAAGGAACTGGTGGCCGAAGCCCTGCACCGGCTCTCGACGCGCAGCCGTAAGCCTTTTATTGCCATCAACTGCGCAGCGATTCCGGAAGCACTGCTGGAGGCGGAGCTCTTTGGCCACACGCGCGGAGCCTTCACCGGCGCGGTGCAGGGAAGGGTAGGACGTATCGAGGCCGCCGACGGAGGCACGCTGTTTCTCGATGAGATCGGCGAGATGCCCCTGGCGCTGCAGTCGAAGCTGCTTCGGTTCGTGGAATGCGGCGAGTTGCAGCGTGTGGGCGAGAACGAGACGGTCAGAGTGGACGTGCGGATTCTCGCCGCGACCCACCGTCCGCTGGCGCAGCAGACGACGACGGGGGCCTTCCGCTCCGATCTCTACTACCGGCTCGCGGTGTTTCTGATTCGCACCCCGGCGCTGGCCGATCACGCGCAGGATCTGCCCCTGCTGGTGGAGCATTTCCTCGAGAAGCTCGGCCGGGAGATGCCGGTGAAGCGCATCGATCCGGGCGCCATGGCCAAGCTGGCGGCGCATCCCTGGCCCGGCAACGTGCGCGAATTGGAGCACGTGCTGGAACGGGCGGTGATTCTCGCCGGCGATGCGCCGGTGCTGAAGGCGCACGACATCGACTTCGGCCTGGCGGTGAACTGAGCTCTTGGGAAGGAGGCAGGCGATGGGGATGGAGATTGTAACGCGGTTAAGCGATGAAATTGTCCGCTACCTCGACTTGTCCTCGGCCGAGGCGAAACTGACCGCGGCCAACATGGCCAACATCGACACGCCGGGCTATAAGACCGTGGGCATGGACTTTGAAG
>JAKABE010000190.1 GCA_021801945.1 Acidobacteriota bacterium | reverse complement strand
CCATGGCTTTTCGCTGGAGGGATGGAGGGTGAGAACCGCGTCACGGCCGGCGGGCGAGGCGGCAAAGCCGGCGACCAGCGCCAGGAGCGGCTCCCACTCGAGTGCGGCCAAGTCGGCGTGCTGGACGGGGGACGGAATGGGATCGAGCAGAGGCACGGCTCTACTATAGTAGCGTTCGGAAACGCGCACATGGTTTCCGACGGGGTTTCGACGCGGCCAGGAAAGCTTGCGGGCCTGCTTGTGAGGTCCATCACCCCGGACGCACCTTTAGGAGGAGTGCGCGGCCGGCAAATTTCCAGGGGTTTTCGAAGAGGAATGGGTGGATACTCTTTACTGTAGTCATCTCAGGCGGGGTTCAAATACCGTCCTCGAAACAGGTTCTCCTGCCAGGAACCCGGGGACGGATGGTCCTCCAAACCCGTAGAACCATAGAAGGGGCAACGCTAAGGGAAAGGGCTTATGCCTCTCGACATCCTGCTGCAAGACACGAGATACATCTTCCGCACGCTGCGCCGGGACCGCGGCTTCGCGGCCGTCGCCATCCTCATTCTGGCGCTCGCCATTGGGGCCAACATTGCGGTTTTCAGCGTGGTGAACACGCTCATGCTGCGGCCGCTGCCTTTTCCCAACGCGCAGCAGCTTCTCTGGATTGCGCCGCCGCCGCAGAAGTGCGGACTCTCCTGCGCGACGTATTCCACTGACGCCTACGACGAGTTCCGGGAGTACAGCCGGTCCTACCAGGACGTGACCGGCTACTTTGCCTTTTCGAAACCCGGGAATCTAAGTCTTGCGCTGGGCGGCGCTCCGATTCCCGCGACGAGCATCGACGTGATCGCCAATTTTTTCCAGGTTCTAGGGGTGAAGCCGGCGATGGGCCGCCTGTTCAACGCGGACGATGCGCGCGACGGTGCGCCGCCGGTGATTCTGCTGACCAACGCATGGTGGCGCACCCAGTTCAACGCCGACCCAAACATAGTGGGCAAGTCCTTCGACATCAACGGCCGCCAGACGACGGTCATCGGTGTGCTGCCTGCTTCGTTCGATTTTGGGGCGGTGTTTTCTCCGGGCTCGAAGGTGGACGCGATTACGCCGCTGGATTTATATGGTCCACCACGCAACTGGGGCAATATCGTGACCATGATCGGGCGGCTCAAGCCCGGCGTGACGATGGCGCAGGCGCGCGAAGACGCGAAGCTGGCTGTGCCGCACATGTGCTGGAACAACAAGATCCCGAGGTCCTGCGGTGCTTACGTGCACCCGGGCATTGTTCCCGTTACGCTTAAGAGCTACGTCAGCGGCCATCTGCACCAGGCGCTTATCGTTCTCTGGGCCGCGGTCGGCGCCATTCTGCTGATCGCATGCGTGAACCTCTCGAATCTGCTGCTGGCCCGGGCGTCGGCGCGGGCCAAGGAGTTCGCGGTGCGCGGCGCGTTGGGAGCGAGCCGCATGCGCATCGCGCGGCAGCTTCTGACCGAGAGCCTGGCGCTCTCCGGCGCCGGGGCTCTGCTGGGGCTGGGACTGGCCTTTGCGCTGGTCCGCTGGCTTGCCCATCAGGGGGCCATTGCGCTGCCGCTGCTCAGCACTCTGCACATCGACGGCTCCGGGCTTGCATGGACGGTGCTCATTGCCGCCCTTGCCGCTGTTCTTTTCGGTCTTTTGCCGGGCATGCGCATCGCGGGGGGTGAAATGTACGAGGCGCTGAAGGACTCGGGCCCCGGCACGGGCCAGAGCCGCAAGCACGCGCGCGTCCGCTCCGTTCTGGTGGTCACGGAGGTTGCGCTGGCCTGCACGCTGCTCGCCGGGGCGGGGCTGCTGCTGCGCAGCTTTGTGCACGTACTCGACGTCGATCTCGGCTTCCAGCCCGAGCACGCCGCCGCCGTCAAGGTGCAGTACGATGACAGCGCTCCGACGCCCGAGGCCAGCACGCAGAAGCGGAGGACGATCTTCCAGCAGATTCTCATGAGGGTGGATGCGATTCCCGGTGTGGAGGCGGCGGGCATCACGGACTATCTTCCGCTTGGGGGAAACCGCTCGTGGGGAACGCCGCTGCCAAAGGGAGTCCAGCCCCCAAAAACAATCCCAGCCGGGCCGCTGGTCTACGTGGTGACGCCGAGGTATCTGCGCGCCATGGGCACGGCGGTGCGCGGGCGGGACTTTAACTGGGATGACGGACCTAAGAGCCCGGAGGTTGTGATCATCAGCCGAGGGTTTGCGCGGTATCTTGCGAATTTAGCGCATTGGCCCGGCGGGGATGCGGTGGGCCGTATCCTGACGGATGGCAGGAACGACCTGCGCATCATTGGCGTTGCCGACGACGTCCATGCGGAGAGTGTGGAGGGCGAAGGCGGCTGGCAAATTTACTACTCCGCGATGCAGGAGTATCCGAGCGGGGGGGAGCTGGTGATCCGGACAACTCTGCCGCCGGCAGCGCTGGCCTCAAGCGTGATGAAGGTGCTGCGTGAGTTGAATCCCGCCCAGCCCGCCGCGGAGTTTATTCCTATTCAGACGCTGGTGAACCGCGCCAACTCGCCGCGCCGGTTCTTCATGCTGCTGGTGGTGGTCTTCGCCGGGCTCGGGCTTTTGCTGGCCGCGCTTGGCATCTATGGGGTGATCTCGTACTCGGTGGCGCGGCAGACGCAGGAGATCGGCATCCGCATGGCTTTGGGCGCCGGAGCCGGCCGCGTGCAACGGCTGGTGCTGGGCGAGACGATGCGGCTCACGCTGGCAGGTGTTGCGCTGGGCACCGGAGCCTCGCTGGCCGTTGCGCGTCTGATTGCATCGCTGCTGTTCGACACATCGCCGTGGGATTTGATGACATACCTCGCGGTAGCCGCGACGGTTGTGATCGTGGCGGCGCTGGCGGGATACTTGCCCGCGCGGCGGGCGGCGCAAATCGATCCTATGGCCGCGCTGCGATCGAATTGAGGAGCACCAGGAGGCTCGGCGCGGACAGAATGGGGCTCAAGAAGCCGTGCTTGCGGCCGGCGTGGCAGGAGCAGGGCTGCTGCTCTTCGCATCGGCAGCCTTGGGTTCCGGCTTCTTCTCAGGCGATTCGGAGGCCACCCCGGTGGCAGCGTTGAGACCGTAGTCGTTCGCATACCAGCCGGCACCCACAAACTTCAGGCCCGGAGCGGTAAGCAGGCGCTCCAACGCGCCGCCGCACTTGGGACATTCTGTCAGCGGCTTGGCGCTGAAGCTCTGGATCTTCTCAAAGCGGTGACCACACTCTATACAGCGATACGGATACAGCGGCAAGGTCCATTACTCCCTCAGGATTGAATTCCTACCCCCCTCCATTTTATCGGCAGGATGGCAAATATGTGCAAAGACCGTGACGCGTTGCGGAATTCGGCAAACAGGGATCATGCCGCCACAGCGGACACGCACGGCTCCGTCAGGAAGGGCATTTCTTTTGCCCGCGGCTTACACCTGCCGCGGGCACGGGCAAGGCGCGACTGTGCCCAATACGTCTCGATTTCAATGCACGACGAACTGAACCGACGCTTCTTTGTATTCCCAAGCCAGGGTGAGAGTGCCTTTGCTGCCGCCGTCGCTGGTCAATGTGTACTTCAGATCCTCGACCATCGCGGGGGGCTTGGACATCTTCATCGGAACACGGGCCAGGTCATCGTTCTTGTTGTACCCCAGACCCCACTCGCCGGTCTGCTTGCTGACGATAAAGACCCATTGGTCCGGATCGGCAATATCGACGAACAGGGTGTAGGTGCCGGGAGGGACATTGAAGTTGCCGATGGTCAGGTCCGCATCGGTGTGCAAGGTGGTGGCGGCATTGGCGCCAGCGCGCCAAACCGGATACGACTTATGGGTCTGCTCGATCAGGCCGCCCTTGGTGAAGATGTGGCCCTCGCGGCCCCGCACCCGAGGCGAGCTGTAGTTGATCGTGACCGCCTTGCCCGCGATGGTGATGGACGCCTTGGCGGGCGGGCTGGGCGGATTGGGCTGGGCAAACAAGGCAACCGCACCGACGAGAAGAGAGGTCAAAATGAAAAGACGTCTCATGGCAATAACTCTCCTCTACCGGAGCGCTCATGTGCTTCAGCGCTCCCACTCTAACGGGATGATTGTCGCACTACGCACTCAACATAGGGAAATGGACCGGAGAGACCGCCCTGTAGCCGCCTGTTATGATGCGGCAAAAGGCGGCAAAATGGCGGATCATCCAAGACAGGGATCGACGGGAGCGCGATTTCGCACCGCAGTGGAGGAAGAGAAACCGCTCCAAGTGGTGGGTACGATCAACGCTTACGCGGCTCGGCTGGCCGAGGCGATAGGTTTCAGGGCGATCTATCTCTCCGGTGGCGGCGTGGCGGCCAACTCCCTGGGCTTGCCGGACCTGGGAATCACCACCATGGACGATGTGCTGACCGACGTCCGGCGCATCACAGCCGCCACAGCGCTGCCGCTGCTCGTGGACATCGATACAGGCTGGGGCGGAGCCTTCAACATCGCGCGCACCATTCGCGGAATGATTCAAGCGGGCGCAGCGGCAGTGCACATCGAAGACCAGGTTAGCGCCAAACGCTGCGGGCACCGGCCGGGCAAGGAGTTGGTTGCGCCGGAGGAGATGGTGGACCGCATCAAGGCCGCAGTGGATGCGCGGACGGACGTGCAGTTTGTGATCATGGCGCGGACCGACGCGCTGGCCAGCGAGGGACTGGCGCGTGCTATCGAGCGGGCGCAGGCATATGTGGCGGCGGGTGCGGACATGATCTTTGCCGAAGCGGTCACCGAGCTGCGCATGTATACGGAGTTTCGCAAGGCCGTCGGCGTGCCGGTTCTGGCCAATATCACGGAGTTCGGCCGCACGCCGCTGTGGACGCGCGAGGAGCTGGCAGCGGCCGACGTGGACATCATCCTTTATTGTTGCGCTGCGTACCGCGCCATGAATGCCGCGGCACTCAAGGTGTATCAGACCATTCGCGTCGAGGGCACGCAGAGGAGCGTGGTGCAGCTGATGCAGAGCCGCGACGAGCTCTACCACTATCTTGGCTATCACGCTTACGAACAGAAGCTCGATGAATTGTTTGCGAAGGACAAAGTGAACGAGTGAGTCGCTGGACATTTCCGCAGGCCATCCATTAATTTGATCCTCTTAGGACAAATTGATGCTCTTGGGAGGCTGCGATGAGTGGCGAAGAAGTGAGCGCGGCGCCGGCAGGCTTCAAACCGAAGAAGTCCGTGGCATTGTCGGGCACGCCGGCGGGGAATACGGCGCTGTGCACAGTGGGACGCAGCGGCAACGATCTGCATTACCGCGGTTACGATATTCACGACCTGGCGGCGCGGTGCGAGTTTGAGGAAGTGGCGCACCTGCTGGTGCACGGCAAGCTGCCTAACGCGGCGGAGCTGGCTGCGTATAAGTTACGGTTGCGCAGTCTGCGCGGGCTACCGGCGGAGGTGAAGCAGGCGCTGGAGCTTGTGCCAGGCACGGCGCACCCGATGGACGCGCTGCGCACCGGCGTTTCCATGCTGGGTTGCGTGCGGCCCGAGAGCGCGGAGCACTGCGATGAGGGAGCGCGGGCGATTGCCGATGCGCTGCTGGCATCGCTGCCTTCCATGCTGCTCTATTGGCTGCACTTTGCGCGCTCGGGCAAGCGGATCGACGTGGAGGCGGGCGGCGACTCGATCGCGGAACATTTTCTGCATCTGCTGCATGGGCGCGCTCCCAGCCCGGAGTGGACGCGGGCAATGCAGGTCTCACTGATTCTCTATGCGGAGCACGAGTTCAACGCTTCTACGTTTACAGCGCGGGTGATCGCCGGGACAGGATCGGATCTGTATTCATGCCTCGTGGGCGCGATTGGCGCGCTGAAGGGACCGAAGCACGGCGGCGCCAACGAAGCGGCGCTGGCGGTCCAGTCACGCTATGCGACGGTCGACGAGGCCGAGGCCGATGTGCGCCGTCGCGTGGCTAACCGCGAGGTCATATTGGGATTCGGGCATCCGGTGTACTCCATCAGCGACCCGCGCAGCGACATCATCAAGGCCTATGCGCGGGAGCTGGCCGTGGACGCGGATGGGAAGCGCCTCTTCGCCGTGGCCGACCGCATTGAGACGACCATGCGCGACGCCAAAAAGATGTTCCCGAATCTCGATTGGTACTCGGCCGTGACGTATCACCTGATGGGCGTTCCGGTGGATCTGTTCACGCCGCTGTTCGTGATCTCGCGGACGACGGGCTGGAGCGCGCACGTGATCGAACAGCGGCAGGACGGGAAGATTATTCGGCCTTCAGCGGTGTATACGGGGCCGGAGAATCTGGAGTTCGTACCGATGGAAGAGCGGGGATAGCTCCTGGAATCCCAGGTCTCAGAATCGGGCAAAAACATACTTGATGCACAATAGCGTCGGAGAGGAGAATTCTGGCAGGGCAAATCTCAGAAGTAACGACAAAGCGAAGGGCGACAACAGACTATGGCTGAAGTGCTGCGGATTGCCAAGGCAAGTGGGAGAATCTTGGTTTCGTTGGCGTGCATACTTGGAGGCTTCGCTGCTTTCCTGGCTTGGCTCGGAATCAAGCCAGGAGACCTGACGA
>JAKABE010000189.1 GCA_021801945.1 Acidobacteriota bacterium | reverse complement strand
AAAAAGGAGAATTTAGAGCGGAACCGGCGCCGATGGCAGGTGCGTTTGTGCGCGGTCCAGAAACAGCTGCAGACGGAGCATTTCGGCGCGCTCCGCAGCCACCAGGCGCATTTGCCGGCGGATATGGTCGATGTCATCGAGAGCGCTCACCTGGGCTTCGTCACTTGCGGCGTCTCGTTCCAGGCGTGCGATGCGCTCTTCGATGCTGCGGCGGAACCGGGGGCTGATCTCGTAGCTTTCATAGCTGGCGCACTTGCTGATCACGGCGTGTACCTCGCGGCTGGGAACCCGGTGCGGGAGATTTTTTTGACGAACCGCCTCAAGTTTTTCCCATCTGCGCCGATAGTAGCGAAGATCCCTGAAAGACGCCAGATTACCGAGTCCATCTCTGCAGGTAATCAACTGCCTGAAAATCGGACAGTAGAGAGAGAAGTGCCGTGTGCGGTTCGCAGCCAGAGCCTCTGCAACTCCGCGGTTGCGAACCGCACACCAGAAATCGGAGGGGATTATCACTCTGCGGTCACAACGCCGGCCACCCTCTGTTTCCCTGAACGCCGGTGGGCATTCTTTTTCGCTGCCGAGAGCACTCCGGAAGTGGCCCGGCGGCCTCACCACTCAGCATCACGCCCCGGTAGGCCGGCGCACAAGGAACAAGCTAGCACTCTAGCCGTAAAGGGGCTGGCGAATAACGAGAGGAAGGCGGTGAGTCGCCAATCGGCCCGGATCGCCGCGGCCAAATGGGCAGCTGCACTACTGCGCCAGGGCGAAATAGCCCTTCTTCACCTGTACCTTCATTCCCTTGCCGCAATCGACTGAAAGCCGCCGGAAGGTGCCGTCCATCTTGGTATCTATCGGGGTATAGGTGGCAAGGTACTGGGTACGCAGTTCGTCTTCGATCTCCGCGAAGGCTTCACGCAGTTTTTCGCCGTTGTTGCCCACGTCGATCAGCCGGCCGCCGGTCTGGTCCGCCAACCGTTTTGCGGCGGAATAACCGCTGTAACCCATCCCGAAACCGCCGTAAAATCCCCGGTCGGCGATCAGGATCACGTAGATCATCACGTTGTTCTTGAGCGCAGCGTTGACGGCATCAATGATCGTGTGGTCGCTGCCCTGGTCCTCGCCATCGGTCAGGATGATCATGGCTTTACGCCCGGTCTGCTCACTCATTTTGTCGAAGGCGGCCTGGTAGACTGCATCGTAAAGCAGAGTCCCCTTGGGCGCTCCGTACACCGGAACCGGTCCTCCCCCGAGGCCGGGAATGCCTCCCGCGCCGCCCCCGCCCGCGCTGTTGATCTGGGCCTTGTTCATGGCCCGCGCCAACTCATTGGCGCTGTTTGTGTAGTCCTGTAAAAGATTCACGTTCACATCGAACGAGAGCAGAAAAGCTTCGTCTTTCGGCCGCAGCACTTGCCGCAGGAACTCGCTTCCTGCCTGCTGTTCCAGCGGCAGAACCCGCTGCTGGCTGACTGAGGTGTCCAGCAAAATGCCCAGGGTCAGAGGCAAGTTGGTTTCCGCCACAAAGCTCTTCAGTTTTTGGGGCACACCGTCTTCTGAAATCGTGCATTGGTTCTCGGCCAAGTGCGGCACCAGCTCGCCATGTTTGTCCCTGACGGTGAAAAACACGTCCACCAGGTTCACATTCATCTTGAAAGTGGCCACCGGTTGTTGCGGAGGCGCCGCCGGAGCTGTGCTCACCGGGGGGGCATCCGGCGAGGGCGCGAGTTGGGCCCATCCGGTCACTGGGAGGCACGGTAGGGCTAGCAAAAGTACGGTGATTCCGAATCCGATGCGCATGGTTCCGATTAGACGAGATCGTTGCTCCTATGAAAGCATATTCGAAGCTCTTCCCGTAGGTGCGGGCAACCTAGATCATTTTGACGCGTCTGATACTCTAAAAGATGTGTCCCAGCCCTGATACGGGTCGGTGCGCAACGTGCTCCCAGGCGGTTCAGGGCTGAGGGGCGGAGCTCTGGGAGAAAGGATTTCTCGTGAGGTACGGTGCGTGGGTAATGGTGGCGGCGCTTCTTGGCGTCAGCCTGAATGCAACCGCGGCGGTTAAGGGACAACAGCCATCCTCCGTGCCCAATGCTCCTACGCCCCGCGCCGCCCCGCCGCTGGCCGACGTGGCAGGACCTATTACTCCCGGCCAGGGCGCTAGCGCCCCGACGGCGAGTTCCTCTTCTTCCACAGCCTCGCAGCCGGCGACCACACCGCCTCCTCCACCTGAGCCTAAGGCCTCGGCGCCCCCTAGCCAGCCAAGCAGTCCCGTGCAGAGCACGCCTCCTGCAGAAGGCTCGGGAGCAGTTGCCCAGTTTGTCGTCAACGTGAACTTCGTCGAGGTTCCGGTCACCGTCAAGGACTCGCACGGAAGCCCAGTCGCCGGCCTCACATGGCGCGATTTCAGGGTCTACGAGAACAACACGTTGGAGCCCCTGCGCGTCTTCAGCGTTGATCCGGCTCCACTTGCCATCGCCTTCGTAATCGACCAGAGCCTGCCCTCGAACATCATGGCGGAGGTCAACAACTCCCTGGGCGCTATCCAGGGCGCGCTAACCCCCTATGACGAAGCCGCGGTCTTTACTTATGGCAACGGCACCAAAGAGTGGACCGGCTTCACCGGCGCCCAGAGTGCCCGCCTGCCCGCCGTGTTGTCTCTGGCCCAGTCGGTCGGCACTGACGCGATGGTTCCTTTCAACACGGGTCCCATGGCCGGATGCCCCATATACAGCAACGGGAACTGCGTCGATCCGAACATCCAGCCCGGCCGTTCGGCAGGCAACGATACCTTTATCACCATTCCCAAGGAGATTCACACCCTGAACGACGCCATCCTGGCTGCCGCCAAAGCGCTTTCGAGCCGTCCCAAGGACTTCCGGCGCGTTATCTACGTCATCTCTGACGGCAAGGAGTATGGCAGCAAGGCAACGTGGCGCCAAGTGGTGCAATACTTGCAAACCAACAAGATCGCGGTCTACGGCACCCTGGTGGGTAGTTCCGCCCAATGGGGCGTGGGTTGGATCAACCGCTTACACCTGCCCTTCACGATGTACGACAACATCCTCTATAAGTACACCGCTGCCACAGGTGGCGACCTAGACACTGAACGCGGCGTCAACGGCATCGAGAAGAGTTACGCGAAGATCGCCGATGAAGCCCGCAACCAGTACACCTTGGGTTACATCAGCCATGAGTCGATCTACGATGGTAAGTACCGCAAGATCACGGTGCTGGTGGATAGGCCCAACCTGGAGGTCATCGCCAAGACAGGCTATTACCCCTCAGCGCAGGATTACCGCTAGAGCGACTCTACAGTTCGTCGAGTCAAATCCGGCATCAGTCGGGGTGATTTTTCTGGTCAAAGAAGCGATACGCTGGGGCGAAACTGGTGTTCCCAGCCCAAGAAGATTGGGAGCTTGTGAATGCACAAAGGCCTGTGCCGCGGCACAGGCCTTGATCCTCTCTGAATATTTGATGCAGACGCGGCGCTGCACTCAGCCTGATCTTCGATAGAGCTCAGCCTGCCGCTCGCAAGGCCCCGGTTACGCCTTGTTTTGTCCTGCCGGCGTGGAACTCGGGGGTGTGGACGCCGCATTCTGCTGGGTGTTGGGATGCGGGGCGGGCGGATCGTTAATACCGCGGATCCCTTCGCGGAACCCCTTCAATCCCTCCCCCAAACCCTTGCCCAACTCCGGCAGCCGCTTGGCGCCAAACAATAGAAATGCCACGACGGCCAGTACAATCAGATGCCACGGCTGAAGCATGTCGCCCATTGCTATATCCTCCGCGCGCCGCACTCTACCGGCGCACACAACCAAGTTTTATTGTCGCACAGAAGCCTCTCTCGGCACAGGATTCGTCTTTTCCAGCGCAAGTTGAGCCCGAAGCCGAGCGGGTGCCGCTAGCGATACAGGTTGTGGTGGACGATGTAATCGCGAACAGCGGCAGGCAACAGATCGGCCAACGCAACCAGCCCTGCCGGAGCGCCACTGGCCCGAGCCCGGATGGCCTCGCGAATCGCGGAGGCGCTGACCTCCACATTCAGGCCCGGGAGGAGATAAAGCGGCGCGCGGTCTCCGACGGAATTCACCACAAGGAAGGCGCGCACATCGATGCCGGATTTGGTGGTGTCGCATTCACTGTGACCGGATTCTTTGATGCTGGGCCGGATCTTAGCTTTCTCCGGTCGAAGCTGGGGCGCGGATTCCAGCAATAATCCCGCCGGCAATGCAGCTTGCAGACCGGCAACGCTTTCGCCCAACGGCTGACCGGGCCTCGATGCAACGATGAAGGAGGCGACAAAAGGAATCTCTGGGGAGCGATGCCAGTTCTTCAGGTTGAAAAATGAGTCGGCTCCCATCAGGCAAAACAGGGCGCAGTCCGGTCCTAGTTCGGCGCGGAGATGGAGCAGGGTCTCGATGGTGAAGTTGGGGTTGCCGGAGGGTTTGGGTGCATCGGCAAGCGAAAGGTCAAAGCCCGGCTCCCCGGCAATGGCTAGCCGCGTCATGGCTACGCGATCTTGGAAGCCCGCGGTGGCGCCGGCTGCTTTGAGCGGCTGTGCACCTACCGGGGCAAAAAGCACGGTCTCCAGGTTGAGGGCCGCGAAGGCGGCGCGCGCCACGGCCAGATGGCCCCAATGGGGCGGGTCGAAGCTGCCGCCGAAGAATGCGATGCGGCGGCCGGCGCAATAGGCCTGGCTCATGGGATCATCCTACCTTGAAGGGGCGGGCCGGGAGCGCTGGCGCGAAGGCCGGCGAGACCTCGCGCGCAACAGCGGTGGGACACTACGCTGATAAACTTAAGATTGTTCCAGAGCTTTTGTAATGCTCGCAAGATTCGCGTCCGCCACGGATACGGATGGGCGGGAGTGCTTTCGCATCCAAGTAACTTGGGAGCCACTGTAGACGGAAACTATGCTCGGAGACTGGTACGCGCGCTGGATGTTCGAGTGGGAGACGCGGCTGACGACGCGCGACGAGAATCGCGTCGTGCGCCCGCTGGAGTGGGGCTTTGAGTGGATTGCGCCTTTTCTTGAGGCCAACGGCTTCGAGGCGCTCGTTCCCGGCGCGGAGGTATTACGGGATGATGCGGCAGCCGAAGCCTCCATGGCGCGCATCAACCAGCTCCTCATTCGGCACAGCGACAAATTCTTCGGCTACCGCCGGCCCACGGACTTCCGGCTGGAAGAACGCTATCCGCGACTGTTTCCCACCAACGTGCGGCCGGAGACCCTGGCAAAAGATGCGGCTATACGTCAACAGGCAGCGGACGGCAAGCTGGCGAAGGCGCAGTATTTGCGTTTCACCTCTCCGGAGCGGACGCCCTACCCGGAGAACGACCTGGTGAACGCGCGCTGGTATCCTGCGCCCGCGCACAAAGACCGCGCGCGGCCCAAGCAGGCCATCGTAGTTCTGCCCCAGTGGAACGCGGACGGTTTTAGTCACAACGTGCTGTGCAGGATATTCAACGGCATGGGGATCTCCGCGCTGCGGCTCTCCAAGCCCTACCACGATATTCGCCGTCCCGCGGAGTTGGAGCGCTCCGACTACGCGGTGAGCGCCAACATCGGACGCACGATTTCCGCTTGCCGCCAGGCAGTGGTGGATATTCGTTGCTGCCTGGATTGGCTGGAGGAACAGGGTTACGAGCACTTCGGCGTGCTGGGTACGAGCCTGGGGTCGTGCTATGCATTTTTGGCCAGCGCCCACGATGCGCGCCTCCGCGTGAACGCCTTCAACCATGCGTCCACAGCTTTCGGGGATGTGGTGTGGGCCGGCCAGAGTACGCGCCACATCCGCCAGGCCGTGGAAGAGGCGGGACTCACGCGGGAGCGGCTGCGCACGCTGTGGGCGGGCATCAGCCCGGTGAACTACTACGAAAAATTCATGAGCCGGGAGGCCAACGGCGCGGGCAAAAACGTGCTCCTCGTCTACGCCAACTACGACCTCACCTTTCCCAAGCAGTACTCGCTTGAGGTAATCGAGGCCTTTCGGTGTTACGGCGTGCGCTTTGAGCCGCACGCGCTGCCTTGCGGCCACTACACCACCGGCGAAACTCCCTACAAATTCCTCGACGGCTGGCATATGGGCTGGTTCGTCTACCGCGCCTTCAAGGAGTTGCGGGGAAAAGAGGCGGCGCAGCCGAGCGACGCTTCCCGCGACGCGCATGAGGCCGAAGAACAAGCTGCTGTACGCTAGCGGCCTGTGGTGAAAATCCGAAAGCTTGAAAAACGTCTCTCAACGCTCTGCTGATTCTGTACCTCTTATGGGCACGGCGAAAGCCGTGCCCATAAGAGCCGGCGTATGCTAACGGCCCGAGTTCGAAGCCTGCAAGAAACTCTGCAGCAATGCTGAATGCCGATGGGCATGGTGCAGAGTGACGGGTATCCATCCGCGAACGCCTCAGTACTCGCACCCCGGGGAGCGACGGAAGGTAGCGCCGGTTGAAGCGAGGCGCAACCCTGGGGACGCATTCCCGTCAATCCCACCAGCCCAGTGGGGGCGCAAGAGCCAACCTGGTGATCTTCGATCAAGCGTCATTTGCCGTGTCCTGCGGCAAACGGCGT
>JAKABE010000188.1 GCA_021801945.1 Acidobacteriota bacterium | reverse complement strand
CGTTGCCGTCCGCAACCTCGGTTTCGGTCTCGATGCGATGCTTGTGCAGGTCTTCGCCGGGGCGGTCGTCGGGAAGGCACTTGTGGGTGAGCGTCCAGTGGCCGCCATAGTGGCGGATGCGCAGAATCTCGGTGCGGGCGCGCATTTGGCGGTCCGGAGTGTCGTAGAGAACGTTGCTCTCAAAGGCGCGGGGAGTGACGAGGCGGAAGCCGGCTGTTTCAAGACGCAAGGTAAGCCCGGCGACGTCGGGGACGCGGAATTTAATCTCGGTTTCTAGTGCCATCGCACTCAATGAGTATATCGGGGTCGCGGGGCCGGCTCCCAGGACCCGCCAACACCGTCTCCAATCTCTCTCTCACGGATACATCCGGTGCAGCATGCGCGGGAATGGGATGGTCTCGCGCACATGATCCAGTGCACAGATCCAGGCCACTACCCGCTCGATGCCCATCCCGAACCCAGCGTGCGGCACTGAGCCGTAGCGGCGAAGGTCCAAGTACCATTCGAAGGCCTCCTTGGGCAATTTGTGCTCGTCGATCCTGGCGTTGAGCAGCTCGAAGCTCGACACGCGTTGCGAGCCGCCGATGACTTCCCCGTAACCTTCCGGCGCCAGCACGTCCACGCACAGCGCGTAGCGCGGATCCTTGGGATCGGGCTCCATGTAAAAAGCCTTCACATCGGCGGGATAACGGTGCACCATCACCGGCCGGTCGAACTGCGAGCTGAGCCAGGTTTCGTCGGGCGAGCCAAAGTCGTTGCCGTACTCGAAAGGGGCCTCCAGATGGCCATCCTTATAGGCCTGGTTGAGCATGTCGGCGGCATCGTCATAACGCAGGCGCGGGAAGGGCGGCGCGATGGCCTCAAGTTTACTCGCATCGCGGCCGATGGTCTGGAGCTCCGCGGCGCGATTCTTGACGACGCTCTGGACGATGTGGGAGAGAAAGTCTTCCGCCAGCTCCAGCAGGCCATCCAGGTCCATAAACGCAACCTCCGGTTCGATCATCCAGAACTCGGTCAGGTGGCGGCGGGTCTTCGATTTTTCCGCCCGAAAGGTGGGGCCGAAGCTGTACACCTTGCCCAGGGCGAGGGCCGTGGCCTCCACGTAGAGCTGGCCAGACTGCGTAAGGTAGGCGGGATCGCCAAAGTAATCGACGGGAAAAAGAGTGGAGGTGCCTTCGCAGGCGGCCGGAGTCAGGATGGGTGGATCGGTGCGGATGAAGCCGTTCGAGTCAAAGTATTCCGCTGCTGCCCGCATGATTTCGGCGCGGATGCGCAGGATCGCAGCCTGGCGAGGCGTGCGCAGCCATAGATGACGGCGCTCCATCAGGAAGTCCACCCCGTGTTCCTTGAGTGTGATGGGGTAGGGCTCGGCTTCAGATACGCGTTGCAGCACCTGCAGGTCTTCGATGTCGAGCTCGTAGCCCCCGGGTGCGCGCTTGTCGGCACGAACCTTGCCTTGCACGATGACGCTCGACTCCTGTGTAAGATTCTTGAGTGTCTCGAAGACCGTCGCGGGAATGCTTTTCACGTGGGCTACACCCTGGATGACGCCCGTGCCATCCCGAAGAATTGGAAACAGCAGTTTGCCACTCTCGCGCAGATTGTAGAGCCAGCCGTGGAGGGTCACGGACTGACCCTCGTGGTGGCCGATGCCGGCGATAGTGGCGGTGGGAGCGAGCGGACGAACGGACTCAGCAACTGCGGGCGTGGGCGCTTCAGACATGTGCTCTTCCTTGACAGACCGGTTGATATTGCAGACTTGCGGCCGGACCTTTCAGAATAGCGCGGCCTTTGAGCCGGGAGGGGACAGATTTGTTTGTTTGAGGGGACTGCGCGCTCATTCTTTTGCTGTGGACACGGGACGCATGGAGGCAGAATTTATTTCGTCAGGTGGGAAAATATTTCGATCTGGACAATAATTTCTGGCCGGAGCATTCTATGGATTAGCAGACGGAGGGATGAATGGTTGAGTCGGTGGCAGTCAAGAGCGAAGAAATGCAGATGACCCAGGCAGACGCAGCGACGGCTGAGCGGATTATCGCGGAGAAGCAGGTCGGGGAGCGGATTCGGCGGCTGCGGCTCAAGAAATCGATGGGGTTGGTGGAGCTCGGCAAGCATACGGGGTTGTCAGCCAGCTTTCTGTCGCAATTGGAGACTGGACGGGTGGTGCCGACCTTGCGCAACTTGGCCCGGATCGCGATGGTGTTTTCGAAGGACCTTTCCTATTTCTTTGAGAGCGAGCCGGCGGCCATGTTTCGGGTGCACCGCCAGAAGGACCGGGTTCGGCTGCCACAAACGGGAGTAGAGCCGCCAACCTATACCTTTGAGAGCCTTGGCTACCTGGTGCCCGACCGTCACATGGACCCATACTTCGCGGAATTTCTTCCCCTCGCGGGAAGCGCAGAAGCCAAGGCGCACCTGCATGCGGGATTTGAATTCTTGTATTTGCTGGACGGAGAGATGGAGTTGCGCCACGGCGACAAAGAATGCACGCTGGCCGCGGGTGATGCAGCGTATTTTGACTCGGGTACGCCCCACTCGTACCGCTGCCTCGGCCGGAGATCGGCCAAGGCGATTATTGTGACCATGCACCAGGCTCAGCAGGCGCAACCGCTGCGTGCGGCAGCAATTCCGCGGTTCCCAGCCGCGGGTGCGGCGCGGACGGGCGGTGCCGACGGTGAAGTGGATAGAACCGCACTCTGATCGTAGCCACTGAGGTCGCACGTTCTAAGCGGATTCGGACAGAGCTGGAAGCTCATTGTCACCTGCCTGCCCGGTGGCTGCATGGAAGGCGTTCGCCGGCGGGCTCGGTGAAAAGCGCTTCTTAACGAGCGGAAGCGAGCGTCCGAAGGACAGCTTGGGACCAACCCCCGATGGTTGGGCGATGGCATGCGCGAAGAAAGCGCCACTCCTGCTGAGATTGCCGGCCCGGCCGGGGATTGGTTCCAGCCAGCTTTATCTACTTGCGGGGGAGGCGGGCTGGATCTGCTGTGCAGCCTTCTCGATGCTTTCGACGGCGCCGCCATCGACGACGTAAAGAGATGGGTCGTCTGTGCGCTTCGCCAGGTACTCGCGGCCCTGGCCTTTGGCGATCTGGACATTCTCCACGCGCTTGCCTGCGGCAAAGACGACTCTTACCTGAACGACCGGCTTGGTGAATCCCGAGGTCGCGAACTTGGAGGCGGCCAGATCGCGCAAGCCTGATACCAGCGACTCCACACTGTTGGCATCCATCTTCTTTCCATCCAGCCACCAGACCTCGCCGGTCCGATTCAGGATCCAGGATTTTGCCGTGCCGTGTTTCTTTCCGCTTGAGATCGTGAAATCTACCTCGTTGGGATCGTCGTAGCTAAAGTTGAAGACCTGTTTGTTGCAGAGGTCGAAAAGGGTCTTGTTCAAGGCTTCGCCCAGCGCATCGCTGACTTGGTAGATTCCCGCTATGTAGTTGGACTGCGCGTAATAGTTGCCGTTGTCCTCGCGCACGGTCAGGCTTTGGCTGCCTTTGGGGCCGCTCAGTTTCACGGTGGCCACCGGCACGCCCTGCGCGAACGCTGTCTGGCGCTGGATTAGCGGCGGCTGCGTGGCGCTCATCCGCGCCATTGTGACCGCGTCGTTAATGCCGTCGGCGGCAACCATGTTCGCCTGATAGGGGCCCGGCTTGACCATTTTCCAACTGTAGTTCAGATGCGAGAGCTGGATGTCTTCTCCGTCGCGGATCAACTCCAGACTGGTAACTTCGTCGGGGGTGAGGGTGATGAGGCGCTTGTCGCGGAGGTTGGAAAGGCTCTGGTCCAGGTTGGTTTCGTTGTAGCGGAAGGTGGTGAAGATGCGCGGATCGCCAGCCAGCATGGCATAGGCCGAGTCGCCGGTAGGCGTGTTGTCGCCGATGAGCAGCCTCTGCGTCGTGTGATCGGCTTGCGTGATATCCACCTCGAGTGTTGGGTGGTCGAGGCCAAATGCCTTCAGGCTGGGAGGGTTGCTCTCCACTATGCGTTCACCGTTCAGCGGGGAAAGATCGGAGAGCAGCGTGCTGACTTCCTCCTGATCCGCGAGCAGCTTCTTGGGTGCGCTAATCTGCCATAGTCCCTTCGCGCCCTTGGCAAGCGTTATCGCCGGGGCGCTCTGCGCCTTGATGGTCAATGCGGTCACCGAGGAGGGTTTCACGTTGAGAATTACGGGACCGGCGTCGGCTATGGACGCGGCCTTGGACGCTTTATGATGGCCGGACCAGTAGAGAACACCGCTAAGGGCCAGCAGAACCACGCAGGCGATCGCTAAGCCAAGGAATTTCTTTGCGCTTTTCATAGCCATCCCCGGGCAGACCCCTCGCCCTTTTACCGTCTCCTCCACCAGACCAAGCCACCCAGAATGATCATCGCTAGGGGCAGCGAGAACTGGCTGACGATCCGCATCATGTTCAACTGTGCGCCCGTCATCGTGAGATGTTGATTTTCCGGCGGCTTGGGCCGAATGGAGATCAGCGCCTGATTGGAGGCGAGCCAGTTGATGGCGTTCAGAGCCAGATCGCTGTTGCCGTTAAAGTTGATGAAGCTGTTGGAGGCCCACATGGAGCTGCCCACCACCACAAAGCGTCCCTGCGTGTCCGGCTTGCCGGTATTGTAGGTGCCGGCGGCAGCCAGGATCATCGGGCCCTTTGTGTTCTTCGGGTTGTTCACGTTCACTTCCGCCGAATTCAGGTTGTCAGTGGCCAGGCTCGTTCCCGAGGATTCGAAAAGCTGCTGAACCATTGTATTGGCGGTGTCGTGGATCTCGAGAGAGCGGGAGAGCGGAAAACCAGTTGCCGTCCCCTTGAGCGGGTCAACGATAGGTTGCGATCCGTAGCTGGTGACGAGCGCCACCTGGGGCCCGAGACCGGCAAGCTGGCCGATGGGATTCAGGTCCAGCACCAGATCCTTCTCCAGGATGACGCCCCAGCCAGCCAGAACTGAGGCCAGCGCGCTGTTATCGCCAATATCTGCAACCCCCATGTGCAGCGGCGGGTCCATCAGGAACAGCGCGCGCCCACCATCCTGGACGTATTCTTGGATGGCGCTGACTTCGGGTTGCTCATAGTCATGGGTGGGGCCGGCAATCACCAGAGCCGTGCAAGATGCAGGCACTACCGCCTTCTGGAGTAGATTGACGGTTTGGGTCGCATAACTCTCCTCGCCCAGGCGCTCCTTCAAGTCCGACAGCCCGTCGCGGCCAGTGGAGTCTATCTGCCGCTCGCCGCTGCCGCTGACGAAGCAGACTGTGCGTGCGCTCGTTTTCAGGTCGCGGATGAAGGCGCCGGTGATGCCTTCTTCCGTTATGCTCGTCGCCGCTTCCTTCTTTCCGCCAATCTCCACCACCGCCGTCCCCATGTTGCGGACGCCGTCGGCGCGAGCTAATTGAGGATTCTTATCCGGATCGACGTACTGAATGTGGACCTTGGGCGACAGGTTGGCGTACTCGTCGAGCAGATTTTTGCCGTCCTGAAAGTGCGTGGATTCGTTGAAATAAACGATCGTCGCATCTTGCTTCAGCCCCTTTACGATCTTCGCGGTTTGTGGGGAGAGTGTGTACCGCTTGTTGGCGGTTGCGTCATAGGATTTGTTATACCGATTGGCGAGCACATTCACGATGACCACGGCAACGATCACGACCAAGGTATAAACAATCGCGTAGGCCGCATACCGGGTTTGTCTGGCTTTCAACCACTGACCTGCCATTCCCGCTTATGACCTCCAACGCATGGACTCGACCGACCGTGCTGTAAAGAAGAGTCCGAGAAAGATAACGGTGAGATAAAAGATGGCGTCCTTGGATTGGATGACGCCCTCGCCAAAGAAGTTGAAGTGTGTAACCACGGAAAGATAAGCCAGGACCGTGGCCCATGTGGACGAGTCGTATCCGCTGACCCAGGCAAACACCCAGAGCAAGAGACAGAGGCCGAAAGTGGCCGCGCCGGCAATGATCTGGTTGCGGGTGAGCGTGGAAATAAAGGTTCCCAAGGCCAGCAGCGCGCCGGCCTGCAGCAGAAGCCCGAAGTAGCCGATCACCAGCGGTTTCCAGTCGGGGTTGCCGTAGCGGAACAGAAACGCGAAGTTCACCGCGGAGCAGAGCAGCAGGCTGGCATACAAACTCAGCGCAGCAAACCATTTCCCCAGGATGATCTCCACGTCGCGCACCGGCGAGGTCGCCAACAACTCAATGGTTCCAGTGCGCTTTTCCTCGGCGAACAGCCGCATGGTGATCAAGGGAATGAAAAAGAGGCCGAGCACACTGGCATTGTCGAGCAGCGGGCGAATGATCTGCTCGTTGATGTTCATCATTCCCATCTGGCCGCTCATCTGCATTTCGGCGCCCTCTATAACGAAGAACCCCACCGCATTCCAGAAGAAGAAGCCGAATATCAAAGCGAACATGGTGAGCAATAGATAGGCGATCGGGGAAGAGAAGTAGCTCTTCAGTTCCTTGCGCCAGATGAT
This sequence comes from Acidobacteriota bacterium, assembly GCA_021801945.1. Next base: position 103 of record JAKABE010000188.1, on the reverse strand, counting down.
CCAGATGTTTCTCATTGCTGCTGCTCCTCTTCGGGTGCCGTGCTGCTTTCGGCTCCGCCTTCAGACTCGGCTTCATCCGCCAGGGCTGGCTCTTCAGCCGGGG
>JAKABE010000187.1 GCA_021801945.1 Acidobacteriota bacterium | reverse complement strand
ACCGATGACGAGGGCGTGAGCCGCATCGACCTCACCCACGAGTACGTGATGGCCGCCGAGGAATACCACCTGAGCTACACGCAACTAAAGCTGCTGGCGCGGACGGGGCTGGAGCACGACTTTTTGCCCGGCGCGAGCCTCTGGGCTGAGGAAGACAATTTCACCCTCCCTGTGGCGGAGTGCCGCGGCCAGACGCTGGGCGGAAACCGACCTTCGCGCGCTTGCCAAGACTTTCTCGACCGCAGCCAGAAGGCCGCAGAGCAGTGGGAGCTGGAACACCGTTTCCGGGCCTTCGAAGCCGCGTTGTGAAGAGCCGCTTATTGGGACGGGGATCGGAAAGTCTGCCGGAGAAGGACCCAGCAACCGCTTTTTCATTTCGCGCGCGGCGCAATACGGCCTACACTCACGCCATGGACAACGAGCGCATCCGCGAGTTTTGCCTCTCGTTGCCGCACGTGACGGAGACATTGAACTGGGGCCATCACCTTGTCTACTGGGTGGGCAGCCGCGAGATGGGCGGCAAGATGTTCGCCATGACCGACCTGGAGGGTGCGGGGAACGGAGTCCTGTGGTTTCACTGCGGGGCGGAGCGCTTTTACGAGCTGGTGGAGCGGGAGGGGATTGAGCCCGCGCCGCATCTGACCCGCGCATATTGGGTGGCCGTCGAGCGTTGGGATGCGTTACGACCCCGCGAAATTGAGGATGAGTTGCGCCGCGCACACGCCCTGATCTTAGCCAAGCTGCCAAAGCGGACCCAGGCCCTGCTGGCCATGCCGCAAAAGGAACGCACCCGGATCATGCGCGGGCGCAAATAGCCACCGGCGCGTAAGCCGCGACCAGGAAGCGGTAGCAACGGAACATTTGGCTCTCCAGCTTCGTATCGGCAGATGGAACACGCTGGCTCGAGGAGGCGCCAAATCATGCTCAAGTTTCTGTTGTGGTGCATTCTCCTCGTCTTGTGCTGGCCGCTCGCGCTTCTGGCGCTGGTGGCATATCCGCTGGTCTGGCTGCTGCTGTTGCCGTTTCGCTTAGTAGGCATCGCCGTGGGCGGCGTATTGGAGTTGGTGCGCGCCCTCATCTTCCTGCCTGCAAGGGTGCTTCGCGCCATCTGATGCCATCGCTCCCGTCGGCCGTCATCAATACCCAGTTTGCCTGTAAATTCGCAAAGGGCGAAACGATACCATGGTTGCCTTTGCCCAGGAGTTCGTCCCTGAGTGCAGACTACTGCTTGCGCGGCGCTGGGGGTAAGGCGATAGCATGAGTGGCTGGAAAACGCTTTCCACAATTTGCGTTGAGTTTTCTCCGCAATAGGCCTGTTGAATGCGGGCCCAGCGAGAGCGGAGACCACTCTCAAGACAAAAGGAGCGAGGAAATGGCAATGAACCGGCGTGAGTTTCTGGCGGCTTCGGCAGCAGGCGCCGCCCTGTTGAATCAAGGAGTGAAGGCCTTCGCCGCCCCGGCAGGCAAGATCCAGGTTGCGGTGGATGCAAGCAAGGTTGGCGAGCCGGTTACCCCGCTGATCTTCGGCGGATACATGGAGCCGGCCACCACGCGCGTGTGGGCCGAGATGCTGTCGGACCGCAAGTTTTACCACCCGATCAGCAACGCTGCGCCGCCGCCAACGCAATCCTTCTTTCTCCGTTTTCAGCATTTGTGGAAGCCGGTGGGGCCGGACGGGACCGTGGAGATGGACAAGGTGCGTCCGTTTGTGGGCGCGCACAGCCCGCGCATCGCGCTTGCCGGCTCCGCGCCTCGCGGCATTCAGCAGAGCGGACTGCACATGGGCGCCGGCAGGGCTTACGAGGGTCGCGTGTATCTGGCCGGCGATCCCGGCGCCAAGGTCGCGGTCCGCTTGGTATGGGGATCTGGCGCGAGCGGCTCGCATACCATCACGATCCCCTCGCTGTCGGACGAGTACCAGAAATTCTCCTTGCACTTCACGCCGTCGGCCGACACCGAGGATGGACGCTTGGAGATCGTTGGCACGGGCACTGGTTCATTTCACATTGGAACGGTCTCGCTGATGCCGGCCGACAACATCGAGGGCTTTCACGCGGGGATGATCAAGTACTTCAAGGATGCCGGCTTCAAGATGGCCAAGTGGCCAGGCGGGAACTTTGTCTCCGGCTATGACTGGTATGACGGCATCGGCGACCGCGACAAACGTCCGCCGCGCCCCGAGCCGATGTGGGGCAACGCCATCGAGTCCAACGACGTGGGCCTGCACGAGTTCATCGGCTTCTGCCGGCTGCTCGACGCCGAACCCTATCTGGCTATTAACAGCGGATTCGGAGATGCCCGCACGGCGGCGGAAGAGGTGGAATACTGCAACGGTTCCACGGACACACGCCTGGGGAAGCTGCGCGCCGACAATGGTCATCCCGAACCCTTCAAGATTCGTCTGTGGTGCATCGGCAATGAGATGTACGGTCCCTGGCAGTACGGCCACATGTCGCTCAATCAGTATTGGGTGAAACACAATGACATCGTGAATGCCATGAAGAAGGCGGACCCGAACATCAAGGTCACCGTCTCGGGCGCCAGCATATGTGAGAAGTCCATCGGGGGTGCGGAAAGCAAGGGCAATTTCTTTCCAGACATCTGGGAGCCGCGCGTTACTGCCACGCTTCCGTATCCCTTCGGCAGCTTGGATGACTGGGATGGTTGGCTGCTGGAAAAGTGTCGTGGCAACATCGATCATCTCTCCGAGCACACCTACGCGTATCCTGACCTGGCATTCGACGCGGAGAAGCAGCGCTTTGTGGACGTCGAGGATCCGCTGCAGATTCGAACGCGCAGAATGTCGAACCGCATCGGCGAGGCCCTTGACGCGTGGCAGAAGTACGTGGAGAAGATGCCCTGGCTCAAAGTGTCGAACATCAAGTTCATCTTCGACGAGTGGGGTGTGCGCTTCATTCCCGCCAACGGAAAGCGCAGCTTCCGGCGGCCGGCAGGAATGGTCACACCACTGTCATACGCGCTCTACTTGCACGAGCTGTTCCGCCACTCGGATATGGTGGACGCCAGTTGCCCGACGGGTGGGCTGGGAACGGTGTTGATCGATCGCACCGGAAAAGCTGTCGGTTTTTCGGCTGACGGCCTGGTGATCAAGATCATGGCCAACCACTTTAGCAACGCACTTCCGGTGAAGGTCAGCGGCAATTCTCCGCAACAGGCCGTGCAGGGAACTCCATTCGTGGATATTCCTACGTCCCCCATCGGCAGCCCAACCTATCCGCTGGACGTAGTGGCGGCTCTTTCCAGCGACCGCAAGACTTTCATTCTTTCCGTCGTGAACCCCACGGAAGAGCAACATGGGTTCGCGCCCCAGATCAGCGGTGTAAAGCTGCGTGGCGCGGGCAAGCTCTGGCAGATTGCCGCGCCCAGCGTGGACGCTGAGAATGTGCCCGGCAAAGAGCCGGTGGTCAAAATCAATGAAATCCCGCAGGCGTCGCTCGCGGAAAGCGTGCACGTGCCGCCCGTCAGCGTGAATGTATACGAGTTCGAAATTGAGAGTGCGTAACCGCCGCTGCTGGATATCCCGCAGGCGCGCGGAGCTTGGCTCCACGCGCTGAGAGCGGATCGGAAGCGCGACAGATCGTTTCCTTTACACCTTCAACCTTGAGGAGAATCATGATGAATAAGGCTTCGAGAAGAGCATTCTTAAAGGGTAGCGCCGCGGCGATGGTTGCCGGTGGCACATTGTTGAGCGCACCTGCTCCGGAATTCACGGCGCTGGCTCAATCCACGAGCTCCACAGAGGCAGAGGGTTCCTTCCTGCCCGCCTCCACCAATGTCCTCGGAGCGGATTATCCACGCATCGATGCCAAGACCCGCCGCGTGCAGTTTCGCATCCATGCCCCGGACGCCAAAAGTGTGCAGATCATGGTGGGCGGCGGCGGCGGCGAGACCCCGAAGATGGACCTGGTGAAACAGGCTGATGGTACTTGGACCTTGACCACCCCGCCCATCGTCGAGGGCTTTCACTACTATCCAGTCTACGTGGATGGCTTTGAGGTCACCGATCCAGGCAGCCATACCTTCTTTGGCGAAAGCAGGGACATGAGCGGCATCGAAATTCCCTCGCCCCTTCCGTCCGACTCGTTTTACCAGATTCACGACGTTCCCCATGGCCAAGTGCGCGAACGGTGGTACCACTCCAGCGTCACCGAGACCTGGCGCCGCATCTTTGTCTACACGCCGCCCGGTTATGACCACGACACGAATACCCGTTATCCGGTGCTCTATCTGCAACACGGCGCCGGCGAAGACGAAACCGGATGGACCAAGCAGGGACGGGCCAACTTCATTCTCGACAACCTCATCGCTTCCGGTGCTGCCAAGCCCATGATTATCGTCATGGCCTATGGTTACGCCCGGCGCGCTGGCGCCCCAGAGCCGGAGATGAACAGAATGCGCAGGGCTCCTGGCACACGCATGAATCCAGCCGCCGCCATGGCGGCGATGCGGGCGATGGTACAGGGCTTCGAAGACGATTTGGTCCAGGTGGTCATTCCCTTCGTGGACAAGAACTACCGCACCCTCACCGATCGTAATCATCGCGCCATGGCGGGGCTTTCCATGGGAGGCATGCAGACCTTTCAGATCACGCTGGATCATCCGGATCTGTTTTCCTATATCGGCGGCTTCAGCGGCGCGTTCTTTGTTTTTGGCAACAGCAAATTCGATCCTAAAACCTCGTTTAACGGCGTATTTGCCGATCCCAAGGAATTTGCCAAGCGCTGGCACCTGCTCTGGCTCGGGGCCGGCACCAACGAGATGGCGATGATCCATCGCAGCCTGATCGCCTTTAATAACGACCTCAATGAGGCCGGCATCAAGCACGTCTTCTATCAGTCGCCGGGCACAGCGCACGAATGGCTGACCTGGAGAAGAGACCTGAACAACTTCGCTCCCAGGTTGTTCCGGGCATAGGCGTTCAGGGGCATTCTGCTGCGCGCAGTCATTCCAGCGGCCCAGACGCCTTAGCTGCGCGCGCAGCGAGCTGGAAAGTTCATTTCGAGTCGAGGGAGGCACTTGTCATCGTGAAAAGAAGGATAGGTTTCATTGCGGCTGTCTTGATCGGACTCTGCATCGGCTGTGGATCTTCCATGAAGGTTGCTCGGAACTCTGCGACGCAAACTCCGCCTGCGGGCAAGTGCGTTCCTGCCTCCACCAATGTGATTGCCGCTGATTATCCGTGCATCTATCCTGACCGCAGCGTGTCGCTTCGAATCAAGGCTCCGGATGCGCAAAAGGTCCAGGCCCTGATCGGGGGCGGAGGCGCTCAGACTCCCATGATGGACATGGTCAAGCAGCAGGATGGCTCCTGGACGCTGATCACTCCGCCCATCGTGCAGGGGTTTCACTACTACTCCTTCTACGTTGACGGCGTGGAAATGGATGACCCCGGCAGCCATACCTTTTTCGGCGAGATGCGGGAGATCAGCGGCATTGAGATTCCATCGCCCGTGGCCTCGGACTCCTTCTACCAGACTCGAGATGTCCCGCACGGTGAGGTGCGCTCGGTCCTCTACTACTCCAAGGTGGTTGGGAAGTGGCGGCGCTGCCTCGTGTACACGCCGCCCGGCTATGATCAGCACCCGCAAACCCGCTATCCGGTGCTCTACGTGCTGCCCGGCTACGGAGAGGACGAGCTGGGCTGGTTCAACCAGGGCCGCGCCAACATCATCATGGACAACTTGATCGCGGAAAAGAAAGCCGTGCCGATGATCTTGGTCTCCGATGACCAGTTCACGGCATTGAAACCCGGTGAGGCGCCGCTGGTCTTCACGGGACGCAGGCCTGCACACGGGCAGCGGCCAGACTTTAAAGACTACGGCGTAACGTTCACTGAGGTCGTGTTCAACGATCTGATCCCCACGATCCAATCGCGCTTCCGCACGCTGACCAGCCGCAATGACCGTGCGATTGCAGGGCTTTCAATGGGTGGGATGCAGACCTTCATCACCGCGCTGCCCCACTTGAACATGTTTGCTTATATCGGCGGGTTCAGTCCCGGCGTTCCACGGGATGCATTCGCTGCGGCGGAGAAAGATCCTGCGGCTTTCAACAAACAAGTAAAGATGTTGTTTCTGGGCACGGGCACGGTGGAGAAAGCGCACAACCCCAACATCTATGAGCTTCACCAGGCCCTGGACAAGGCTGGCGTGAAGAACGTCTACTACGAGTCGCCGGGCACAGCGCACGAATGGCTCACTTGGCGCAGAGACTTAAACCAATTTGCTCCAAGGCTCTTCCGGTAGCTTGGCCGTTGAGCAGTTGACCGCCCGGATGTGCACCGTGCCATCCCTCAGCGGTAGATCGATGTGCGTGCCTGCTGCCAGCCCCGACATCCCGCCGCCGGTGTGGACGCCGCCAGGACTGCCCATTTGGAGACTACAGCGTACTCGATTCTGCTCTTGAGCAGAGACCATGCGGTCAAGTGGGGCTCTTCCTGAAGAAAAGCCCACTTGTACTACGTTGCATTGTCGATGAGTGAAGAGAAAGTGCTCTGACGCTCCGGAGCTATATCTCTGGATTCGATCACTGGCTAGCTGGCTCGCAGAGAGTCCCACTCCTCCGAGCCGAG